>JANXVP010000287.1 GCA_025351615.1 Ramlibacter sp.
CAGGATCAGGTCGCCGGGTTGCAGCGTCATGAAGCTGCTGAAGAACTCGATCAGGAAGGGCACGTCGAAGATCATGTCCTTCGTGTTGCCGGACTGCGTGACCTTGCCGTTGACTGTGGTCTGCAAAGCCAGCGCCATTGGGTCCGGCACATCCGCCGCGTCCACATACCAGGGGCCGAGCGGCGTGGTCGCGTCGCGGTTCTTGACCCGCAGGTTGGGGCGATACCAGTTTTCGAGATAGTCGCGGATGGCGTAGTCATTGGCCACCGTATAGCCCCCAACGAAGTCGAAGGCGTCGGCACGCTTCACCTTTTTCGCGGTCTTGCCCACGATCACTGTGAGCTCGCACTCGTAGTGCATGAAATCCACGCCCGGCGGGCGCGTCGTGAATTGCCGATGTCCGGTGAGCGCGTTTTCGCCCTTGAGGAACACCAGCGGTTCGTCCGGCGCCTTGAACTCCAGCTCCTTCGCATGATCGGCATAGTTCAGGCCCAGCGCGAGGATGGTTCGTGGCCCGGGCGTGGGCGCGAGCGGCGGCAGCCAGCGCACGGCGTCCAAAGCCAGCAGCTGCCCATCGGCCAGAAGCAGCTGGCCATCGCGTTCAGTTGCTTCGTGAATCGCGCCCTGGTAGTGGATGCGCGCGCGCTTCATGCTGGCTCCGCCACCAGGGTATTGGTCAGCTGACCGAAGCCAGGAGCGCTCAGCTCGATCACGTCACCGACCTTCGCCAGCGGCCGGCCGCCTTGCGCGAGGATGTCGCAACCGAGCATCAGTGCGTCGCCTTCCCCCAGCGTCATGAAGCCAGACACGTCGGCCAGCAATTTCCGCGCGTCGCGTAGCAGTTCGCTGAAGCGCACCGTCTGCTTCAACGCGCCGTTGATCCGCACTTCCAGCACGAACTTCGACGCATCGACGTCCGGGCCGGCCGGCAGCAGCGCATCGCCGATCCCGAGGAAGCCGTCGAGGCACTTGAACTTCACCGGCGGACGGAAGAAGCTGGCGTGCGGCAACGACAGGTCGTTCATCAACCGGTAGCCGCCGACTTCACCGGGCGCCTTCATCACCATGGCGATGGTGGCGCCGATTTCGACCTGCGGCGCGCGGGCCGGAACGGGAATGGATGCGCCGTCGGCGCTCCAGGTATTGGCGGTCTTGATGTACAGCACCGGCGCTTTGGGCGGCGCCTTGTAGGGGGCGTCGTGCATTTTCGGCGCCCACGCCGCCAGCTCACTGCGGAAATTCAGCAGCGTGCCGTAGACGGTGCCCATGCCGGTCGTGCTCACGTTCGCTCCAGTTCGATCACGTCGTCCAGCAGCACATAGAGCTCGGCGAGTTTTTGCTTGCCCAGCGACTGCTCCATCCAGCCGTAGTGCTCCTCGACCATGCGCGACAGCTTGCCCACCAGCTTCAGGCCCCTGGGCGTGGCCTCGACCACGCTGCGCCGCTGGTCCTGCGCATCACGTGCGCGCCGCACCAGGCCGTCGCGTTCCATCCGCGCCAGCACGCCGGTGAGGCTGGGCCCAAGGATGAAGGCTTCGCGGGCGACACGCCCGGTTTCAATCGTGCCATGCTCGCCCAGCACCCGCAGCACCCGCCATTGCTGGTCTGACAGGCCATGCTCGCGCAGGCTCGGTCGGGTGTGGGCCATGACCGATTCCCGCGCCTGCAGCAGCAGGCGTGGCAGGTTGCGGTGGACGAAGGTCGGACTCACCTTTCCATTGTATTTAATATATTAAATGAATCGCTGCCCTGCGGCGGAAGTGCGCTCGGGGGAAACCCTCGGGTCGCTATAGTCGGCAGCTTCATGGCCAAGGAAAAAACCAGTTACGTCTGTACCGAATGCGGCGGCTCCAGCCCGCGCTGGCTGGGCAAGTGCCCGCAGTGCGACGCCTGGAACACTCTGATCGAGACGGTCGCCGACAGCAGCGCGCCGTCGAAGAACCGCTTCGCCTCGCTCGCGAAAACGTCGGCGGTCGCAGCCCTGGCCGACATCGAGGCGAGCGAATTCGATCGAACGCCGACCGGCATCGGCGAGCTGGACCGCGTGCTCGGGGGTGGCATCGTCGAGGGTGGCGTGGTGCTGATCGGCGGCGACCCGGGCATCGGCAAGTCGACCCTGCTGCTGCAGGCGCTGGACGGGATGCAGCGCGCCGGCGTGCCGACGCTCTACGTCACCGGCGAGGAGTCCGGCGCACAGGTGGCGCTGCGCTCGCGCCGGCTCGGGCTGGACCGGTCGCAGGTCAAGGTGCTGGCCGAGATCCAGCTGGAAAAAATTCTCGCTACGCTGGCAGCGCATCAGCCCGCGGTGGCGGTGATCGACTCGATCCAGACCATGTATTCCGAGCAGCTCACCTCGGCGCCCGGCTCGGTGGCGCAGGTGCGCGAATGCGCCGCCCACCTGACGCGCGCGGCCAAGGCCGGCGGCACCTGCATCGTGCTGGTCGGCCACGTGACCAAGGAAGGTGCGCTGGCCGGGCCGCGCGTGCTCGAACACATGGTGGATACGGTGCTGTACTTCGAAGGCGACACCCATTCGAGCTTCCGGCTGGTGCGGGCGATCAAGAACCGCTTCGGCGCCGTCAACGAGATCGGTGTCTTCGCGATGACCGAGAAGGGCCTGAAGGGCGTCGCCAATCCGAGCGCGATCTTCCTGTCGCAGCACAGCGAGCCGGTGCCCGGCAGCTGCGTGCTGGTGACGCTCGAAGGCACGCGGCCGATGCTGGTGGAGATCCAGGCGCTGGTCGACAGCGGTGGCCCCAGCCCGCGCCGGCTGTCGGTGGGCCTGGACCGTGACCGGCTGGCGATGCTGCTGGCGGTGCTGCACCGCCACGCCGGCGTCGCCTGCATGGACCAGGATGTGTTCGTCAACGCCG
>JANXVP010000291.1 GCA_025351615.1 Ramlibacter sp.
AGCGCGCGATCTGCCGGCACAGCTCCGATCCAATCGATCCCCCGGCTCCCGTCACCAGCACCGTCTGGCCGGAGAACAATTCCGCCAGGCCGGCGACATCCAGCTGCACCGCAGCCCGACCCAGCAGGTCCTCCAGTTCGATCCGCCGCGGCCCAGTACTCTCGGTCTTGAGCCATTCGTCCGGGCGCGGCATCGTGAGGAGGGTCACGCCGGAAGCGCTCAACAGCGCTTCGCGCCGCTCCTCAGAGCCCGGCGGACTGGCGACGAGGGCTGTGTGGGCGCCGGCTGCGCCGCAGACATTGCCGAGCGAGCGGATCGAGCCCATGACGCGGATGTCCTGGATCGAGCGGCCGACCTCGGAGGTCACCGGCGATACGATGGCGACGGGCTGCCATTGTTGCGAGCCCTTGAGCGCCCTCAGGGCATCGGACGCATCGGCCAGCGATCCCACGATCACCAGCGGCGATCCCCTGGACTGGTAAGACAGGCGACGCTCCGCCATTGTGCGGGAGCCGGCGCGCGCTGCGCCCAGGAGCAGCAGCGAGATCAGCGGGTGCAACAGCACGACCGATCTCGGGAATGCGGGCAGCCGCAGCATCAGGACGAACGCCGCGCACAGCAGGCCCCCCAATGCAATGCCCAGTGTGAGTTGCCGCAACTCAGGCAGACCGGTGTAAGTCCAGACCTGGCGGTACACCCGGGCCGAAGTCAGCCCGAGGCCGTAGGCCAGCACGCTCAGCGGCGCAGAGGCAACGGCCAGCGCCCAGAATTCCTCGGGCACGTCGAGATTGAAGCGCAGCCAGAACGCGATGCCCCACGCCAGCGCCACCAGCAACAGGTCGACGGTCAGCGTCAGCAAGGTGCTCCTAGAACGCCGCACACTGCTCCTGGGCGAGGAACAACGCGCGCCGCAGATGGCCGATCACATGGTCGATCTGGCTGTCGGTCAGGTTGGATCCCGAGGGCAGGCAGAAGCCCGCGTCGAAAAGCGTCGCGGACACGTCGTGACCCTCGCTATGGATGAAATAGGGCGCGCCGGCGAACAGCGGCTGCAGGTGCATCGGCTTCCAGACCGGCCGCGCTTCGATCGAATGACGCTCAAGGCCCTTGAGCACCAAGTCCCGCTTGCGACTGGCTTGCGCCCCCTGCAACACACAGCAAGTCAGCCAGCGCGTCGAATGCGATCCTTCGGGTTCAGGCATCCACTGCAACTGCGGCAGGTCGGCCAGCGCGGCGCGATACCGGTCAAACACGCGGCGCCGCTGCGCCACGCGCTGTTCAAGCACCCGCAACTGGCCGCGGCCGATGCCGGCCAGCACGTTGCTCATGCGGTAGTTGAAGCCCACCTCGACGTGCTCGTAATGCGGCGCAGGCTCCCGCGCCTGGGTCGCGAGTTTGCGGGCGCGATCCATCAGTGCCAGGTCGTCCGCGACCAGCATGCCGCCGCCCGACGTGGTGATGATCTTGTTGCCGTTGAACGAATAGACGCCGATCCTCCCGAAGGTGCCGCTGGCACGGCCTTTGTACCGGGCACCGAGCGACTCCGCGGCGTCTTCAAGAACCGCAACTCCGTATCGCTCGCACACAGGCAGCAGCGCGCCCATGTCGGCGCTCTGGCCATACAGGTTGACAACGATCACGCAGCGCGGCAGCCGTTGCTCCCTGCTGGCCCATTCGAAAGCCCGTTCGAGCGCAGCGGGGGACATGTTCCAGCTACCCGGTTCGCAATCGATGAAGACCGGTCTCGCGCCGCAGTAAAGGATGGGATTGCAACTGCCGACGAAAGTCAGCGACGAACAGAACACGGTATCGCCGGGCTGCACACCGAGCAGCAGCAGCGCCAGGTGGATTGCCGCCGTTCCCGAACTGACAGCCGCGGCGTGGCCGATTCCGACATGCTCAGCAAGTTCGCGCTCGAATCCGTCGACATGAGGCCCAAGCGGTGCGATCCAGTTGGTCCGGAATGCGTCTTCAACAAAAGCAGTTTCTTCATCGCCCTGGTGAGGCGAGGAAAGCCAGATGCGTGGTGTGAGTTCGCGCCGCAAAATGATGTCCACCGGCCTGTTTGCGGCGTCCACAATCGGCAGGTGATCGATCAAATGCCGGTCCATCAGGGCCAGCGCAGCGGTGGCGCCCGCATCCTGGTCCAGCGTCAGCGGCGGGTCGCCGGGGAGCGTGGAAATGCAGGCGCTCTCCGGCACATGTGCAAGTGCGGCCCGCCGCATGTCCCCGTCAGTGAGCGTGCGCTGCAGACGACCGTCCTGGCCCACCACCATCAACACCCCACAGGCAGTCTGGTCCAGAATCAGTAACGCTTCCCGCAGCGTTCTGCTTGCGGAGACGCACAGCGCGGCAAACCGTTGCTCCGTCACCGCAAACTCCGCGCCGGTACGCCGACATAAACGCCGGACTCGGAAATGTCGGCAGCAACCACGCTGCCCGCCCCGATCACCGCGTCGTCGCAGATCCGCACGCCAGGCAAGACCGAGGCGCCAGCGCCGATCAGCACTCTCCTTCCCACGTGCACGCCACCCCCCAGTGTCGCGCCGGGCGCGATATGACAGAAATCACCGACACGGACATCGTGATCGACCACTGCCCCGTGGTTGACGATCACGCAGATGCCGAGAGTCGCACGTGGCGCAACCACCGACCGGGCGGCCAGGAATGAGCCGGCGCCGACCTGAGCGAACCGTGAAAGCGTCGAGTCGGGGTGGATGACAGTGGCAAGGCGTTCGGCGCCGATGGCTCTGGCTTCGCTTTCGCGCGCCTGCGCATTTCCGATAGCGATGTGGACGGCCGTGGCCAGGGACAGCGCCGATGCATCTGCGCCCAGGCGCACGCCCGGCAACAGCTCGCCCGAACAACGCGCAGCATCCCGGTCGGTTGCGCTCAGCTCGCGCCAGACACCAGCGCGCATTGCAGCGTCGGCAACCACGCGGCCGTGACCGCCCGCGCCCAGAACCAGCAGTGTCGACAAAGGCTCAGTCCCCAGTTCAGTAGGAGTTTGTTTTTTCCAGCATCTGCGGCCCCAGCGGCAGCTGCATCAGCAATGCGGCAATACGCTCCGCCGCACGGCCGTCGCCCCAGAGATTGTCACATGGGCCGTGACCGCGCTCCAGCGCAGCGCGCAGGGCATGCCCGATGGCCGCCGAGTCTGCGGCCACGTCCACCACATTGGCGTTGCGCTCTCGCAAGTGCTGTCGATCGCCGACGTTGACGACGGGCGTGCCGAAGCTTGCCGCCTCGATAATGCCAGCCGAAGAGTTGCCTGCCAGCACCGAACAGTGTTTCAGGGCTGCGGCGAACAACGGCCGGGGTAAATGCGTGAGCCTCAGCGAGCCGGTGGGGAGGTCGCCTTGCGCGAGCGCCTGCAACACTTCCAACGAGCCGGCGTCGGCATTGGGGTCCAGCCAAAGTACCGGCACGCCGACGTCCTCCAAGGCACGGAGCAAAGCGGTTGTCTGCCCATGCGCTTGCGCCGCCTGCTGGACCACCGGGTGGAAAACCGCAAGGATGAACTGGCTGCGCGGAGCCAGGCCCAATGCAGCGAGGCATTGCTCCCTTGGCATACCGCCTGCCCCGGCCAAGCCGTCGAGGCCCGGCGCACCTGTCCAATGGATGCGCGCAGGGGGCTCGCCCATCGCGATCAGCCGCTGCCGCGAGCCCTGCGTTGCCACCAGGTGGTAGCTGCTCAATTTGCTGATCGCGTGCCGCACCGGCTCGTCCACAGTGCCGGAACGCTCGCCGCCGTGCAGGTGGACGCAGGGAATCCCCAGGTGCAACGCCGCAATCGCGCCAGCCAGCATCTCGCCCCGATCCCCCAGCACCAGCAGCAGGTCGGGGGGGTCCCGTTCCAGCACTTCGGTCACGCCACGCAGGCACGCCGCGATTCCCAGCGCCATACTGCCGCCAGTGCGGGTGCGCATGTCGAGCGGCACTTCCCCGCAGATCGGCAGACCGCTCGCGCGAATCTCTTCAACAGTTCCGCCGTGAACATCGCTCAGGTGCATGCCGGTGACGAGCACCTCAAGCACCAGCCCCCTGGTCGCTGAAATGCGCTGCAGCGGACCGCGCATCAAACCGAAGTCCGCCCGCGTTCCGCTCAGGTAGACGACGCGGCGGGGCGCGGACTCGCTCATCTTGCCGCGCCGCCGTCCAGCTGCGCCCATTGCAGTACGGTGCCGGCGGGAATGGCCACCCGGGCGCGGCGGCCCACCACCTGCACCAGATCGCGCGGAGCGATTCCAGTGGCCGGCCGCCGGCAAATTAACATCGCGTCCTCGATCAAGGCGCCTGCCGGAATGTCGGTGGCCGCTGCCACACTGCGGCGCGCGACCATCGCCGTGTCCAGTTCATCCGCGGCCGGCGCTTTGACGCCATTGCCGAGCATCGCGCAGACACGGCGGATGCCGGTGGTCATTCGCGCGAATTCCTCCGGCTCCAGCGAAGCGCTATGGTCTGGCCCGGGCATGGTGCGGTCAAGCGTCAGATGTTTTTCAACCACCGTTGCGCCAAGAGCGACAGCGGCCAGTGCAGCATCGATGCCGAGACTATGGTCTGAGTATCCGATCGGCACGCCGAGGTGGAGAGCCATTGACGACATCGCCTTGAGATTCAGCGAACCGTCCGGCGCGGGATAGGCGGAAGTGCAATGCAACACGGTCACGCCTTGCAGGCCGCCCCGGGACACCAGCAACCACTGCAGCGCCTCGTCAATCTCGCCCATCGTCGCCATCCCGGTGGACAGCAGCAGCGGCAGCCTGGTCGCGCCTGCGTACTCCACCAGAGAACGATGCGTCAATTCTCCGGATGACAGCTTGAGGCGCCGAACGCCGAGGTTCACCAGCAGATCAACCGCCGCAACCGAAAACGGCGTCGAAAAAAACTCGATTCCGATCGCATCGCAATGCGACTTGATCGCTCGGTGGTCACCCGCCGAAAGCTCCAGCTCCCGGAGCATCGCGAACTGGTCCTGTTGGCCGGTCTGCCGGGCCTGGTAGGCGGCGGTTGGTGCACCGGGCAAAACCAGGTCTTCGGCGCGAAAGGTCTGGAACTTGACGGCGTCCGCCCCGCACTCCCGCGCCGCCTCGCACAGCTTGAGCGCCAGCGCCAGTTTGCCGTTGTGGTTGACGCCGGCTTCGGCAATGACAAACGTCGGGGCGTCCATTTTCACCACACCGTCCAGCCACCGTCGATGACCAGGTTGTGGCCGTTGACATACGCCGAAGCATCACTGGCCAGGAAGGTCATCGCATGCACGATGTCACGACTCGACGCCATCCGGTTCAAGGGCACACGCTGCGAATAGTTGTGGACGAAGATCTGGTTCTGGCCGCTGAAGACGCCGCCCGGTGTGACCGCATTGACGCGTACTCCGCGCGGTCCCCAGTAGCTCGCCAGGTACTTCGTCAGGCCCCAGAGCCCCGCCTTGCTGGCCGAATAGATCGCCGGCGTGTTGATGGGGCGGCCAAGGTACTCGGAGCCCTCATAAATGCGCTGGTCGGGCGCGACGATGCCATAGATCGACAATGTGTTGACAACCGCACCCCGACCCAGTTGCGCCATGGGCGCCCCGAACACCTGGCAGCACAGCATCGCGCCAGTCAGGTTGACGCCCATCACCTCGTTCCAGTCTTCCAGCGGGAAGTCCTCGAACGGAGCAAAAAAATTCTCGCTCTTGGTGGCCGCATTGTTGAAAAGCACGTCGGCGGTTCCCCATCGCTCGTGCAACTGCTCCTGGGCGATGCGCAAAGAAGTCTTGTCGGTGACGTCGACCGCAAGTTTCAGCAGGCAGTCATGGTCCGGGCCCAGCCGTTCCAGCACCTGAGACGAGAGGTCGAGGGCGCAGACCCGCGCCCCGGCGTCCAGAAACCGCATCACGGCCGAGGAGCCCAGGATGCCGGCTGCACCCGTCATGACGATGACCTTTCCGTCGAGCCGAAAGTCGCTGTCCCGGGCAGTCTCCATCAATTGAACTTCCGGAAGACCGGCTTGATGGCCGGGCCTTGCAGGAAAAGCTCCACGCCCTGCTCAAGAGCCATGGCGTAGACCGCCAATGCCTTGCGTGCGGCATTCAGTGTCTGCTCCAGTTCGATGTCGCCGTGCGAGAAGCTGGGAGCAATCCAGGGCATGAACACCCCATGCCGGATCATCTCCTGTGAAAACAGGGTGCGCATCGCCAAGCTGGGCTCCCCGCCGGCATCCAGGGTGGCGTAGTTCATGGAAATCGCATTGCCCTGCATTTCGAAAGCTTGCGCCACCCCGGCCTCGGCGGCCAGTGTTTCCAGGCCCCGTAGCAGGCGGGCGCCATAGTTCCAAAGGTGCTCCACAACCGCACACTCCTGGTAGATCTTCACCGTCTCGAGGAAAGCGGCGAGGCTGGCCATTTCACCACCGTGGGTCGTGGAGACAAGGAATGTGCGCTCCTGGCCTGGCCGGTTGATCGCTCCCACCTCCATCACCTCGCGCCGGCCGACCAGGGCTGCGACCGCGAACCCGTTGGCCATGCCCTTGCCGAAGGTCGTCAGGTCAGGAGTGACCCCGAACAGGTGCTGCGCGCCCTTGAGATGCCACCGGAAGCCGGTGATCATCTCGTCCAGAATGAAAAGGGCCGACTGCTTGCGGCACAGCGCCTGCACCTGCATCAGGAAGTTGCCGGGCATTAACCCGCACCCGGCACAGTCAGGTGGCTTCAACCGGTCGGCTTGCGTGCAGCCTTCGCACGGTCCCACGGTCGTAGCGGGCTCCAGCATCACGCCCGCGATCTGGCCTGGGTACGCATCGAATAGAGCTTGCAGGCTGCTCAAGTCGCCGTAGTCAAACAGTAGCGTCGTCGCATGGTGGTCTGACGGAATGCCGCGCTTGAGGGCCGTGGCGCCGATGAACCAGTCGTCGAAGGAAAAGAAGGGATGCTGGCGCGGCACGCAGATGAAGGGACGGCCGGTGAAAGCGCGCGCCACCTTCGCAGCGGCGGTCGTGGCGTTGGAACCGTTTTTTGCGAACTTGACCATGTCGGCGCCGGCGATCAGCGAGACCAGGCATTCAGCGGCCTCGAGTTCGATGACCGATGCACGCGTCAGGTTCAGGCCCATTTCCATGCCCCGGATGGCGGCCTGGTTGACCCGCGGGTCGGCGTACCCGAGCGTCACGGCCCGCAAGCCCATGCCGTAATCGAGCAGGGTGCGGCCATCGGGTGCCGTGACGTAGGCGCCCTTTCCGCTGACCAGGATCTCGGGCGCATTGGCGGGGTACTGGTCATCGCCCCTGGAGTAGGTATGGGCGCCGCCTGGAATGACACGGTGAAGCCGGTCGCTGTAAGAGAGTGTCATGGTGCCGGACTTGTTCCCACGTCAGGATGTACCAGCATTCTCGATGCTTTTGAGCAAGTCCAGAACGCGAATGTCGTCTTCGAGGCTATGCGGGAACATCCCGTTTCCCGCCGCCGCGGCCAAGAAGCTGCCGATTTCAGCGATGTACATCGCTTCGCCGATGTTCTGGTGGTAGCCGGCGTGTGCGCCCGCTTCCGGCTGCCGGAGTTCGATCGTGCGCTCGTTCGCAGCTTCATAGATCCGCACGGTGCCCTCGTCCCAGTCCCAGGACAAAGACGCCTGCTCCAGGTTCAGGGTGAGGCGGCGCACCGCCTTACGGGCCACCACATCCACAACCATGCTGCCCGCGAAGCGCTGAAACTGCAGCATTGCGACATACGTATCGTCGATGTCGGCGCCGACATCCATGGTCTTCAGCTTCA
>JANXVP010000354.1 GCA_025351615.1 Ramlibacter sp.
CTTGGCGCCCGCTGCAACGGCTCTCGGGGCAGCGACCCGGGGCTTGGCTTTCAACGGCAAGGCACCCGGTTATTCGCCCTTGATGCCGTTTTCCGCCACCAGCTTGGTGTACTTGGAGATTTCATCCTTCAGGAAGGCCCAGAACTCGTCCTGGGTGCTGGCCTGGGCTTCGACGCCGAGGCCGGCGAATTTTTCCTTCAGGTCGGGGTCGGCCATGACCTTGACCAGCGCCGCGTGGTAATTGTCGACGATGGCCTTGGGCGTTCCGGCCGGCAGGAAAGCGCCCCACCAGTTCTCCGCCACCAACCCGTTGAGGCCCGCCTCGGCGAAGGTCGGGATGTCGGGGAACAGGCGCGAGCGCTTGCCGCTCGTGATCGCCAACGCGCGCAGGCGATTCGTCTTGATGAACTGCGACACGGGAAGCGCATCCGCCACCATCATGTTCAGGTGGCCGGCCAGCAGGTCGTTGACCGCCTGGCCACCGCCCTTGTAAGGCACGCCGATCAGTTTCACGTTGGCCTGCCGGATGATCAGTTCGCCGCCGAGGTGGGCCATGCTGCCCGGTCCGCTGGTGCCGAAATTGAGCGTGCCCGGCTGCGCGCGAGCAGCGGCCAGCACCTCGCCAAGGGTCTTGTACGGGGATGCGACCGGAACGACCAGGATGTTAGGACCGGTCGCCGTCAGTGCGACCGGAACGAAATCCCTCTCCATGTTGTAGGGGACCTTGTTGATCAGCGGGTTGACCGCCACCGGACCGAGGTTGCCCACAACGAAGGTATAGCCGTCGGCCGGCTGGCGCGCCGTGTATTCCATGCCGATCGAGCCGGCAGCGCCGGGCTTGCTTTCGATGATGACCGGCTGGCCCCAGAACTCGCTGAGCTTCTGCCCCATGATGCGGGCCATCAGGTCGGAACTGCCTCCAGCCGGATAGGTCACCACCAGCCTTACCGGCTTGGAAGGGAATCCCTGGGCGTGCGCGGCCAGGGGAAAAGCGCAGGATGCGGCGACCGCCAGCAGCAGGTGCTGGAAGCGGCGGCGCGATGAGAGAACTGCTGTCATCAATCGGCTCCTGTCGGATGGTTCGAATGCAGTGAGCGGACGGAAAAAACCGGCGCCCCAGCGTCCGATCCAATTTACATTATCGATTGCTAAACAAGCATCCACGCTTTCCCTCATGCTCAAAACCGCCACCCCCGCCGGCCGCGCCGACCAGACCCTTTCTCTGAACATGAAGTTGCTGGCTCACCATGAACTGGCCGGCCATGGCGGACTCGGCGAGGGCATCTCGATGCAGCTGACCGGCGACGGCAGGCGCATCCTGTGGCTGGCGCACGAAGCAGCGCCGAAGAATTTCTCGGGCGTCGACGTCACCGACCCGCGCAACCCGAAGCTGATCGTGCAGACCGACCTGCCGCACATGAAGCTGCGCTCCAATTCGCTGGACGTGGTGGGCAATATCATGGCGGTCGCCTACCAGGCCAGCGCCGTCGGCATCAAGCCGGCCGGCGTCGACCTGTTCGACGTCAGCGTTCCCGAACAGCCGAAGCTCATCTCGCACTTCGACTGCTCGGGTCCGCATTCGCGCGGCGTGCATGCGTTGTGGTTCGTCGACGGCAAAACCATCCACATGGCCGCCGGCGCATCCGATTTCGTCCCGCGCAACCCGCTGGACGACCAGTTCTACCGGATCCTGGACGTGTCCGACCCAGCGCGGCCGGTGGAGGCCGGGCGCTGGTGGTATCCCGGCACCCGCGAAGGCGACGAGGCGCCGCCGCCAGCGCGGCTGGCGCCTCAGTTCGACATGGGGTTTCGCACCCACAACACCAATGTCTTTCCCGAGCGGCCGGACCGGGCCTATGTGGGCTACATCGACGGCGGCGCGTTGGTGCTCGACATCTCCGACAAGGGCAACATCAAGGTGGTGTCGAAGTGGAACCATTCGCCTCCGTTCAACGGCTTCACCCACACGGTGCTTCCGCTGTTCGAGCGCAAGCTCTGGGTGGTGAGCGACGAATGCGTGCAGGACAACGGCGCCGACTGGCCCAAGCTGGTGTGGATGATCGATGCCCGCGACGAGGCCAACCCGGTGCCGATCGGCACCTTCCCGGCTCCGCCGTTCGAGGCGTTCGCAAAGCGCGGAGGCCGCTTCGGCGCGCACAACCTGCACGAGAACCTGCCGGGCCCGGTGTCATTCCGCTCCGACACGATCATCATCGGCACCTTCTTCAATGCCGGCGTCCGCGTCTACGACACCAGCGATCCGTACCGGGTCGAGGAGATCGCCTACTACGTGCCGGGTGCCCCGAAGCTGTCGCCCGCGGGCGCCATCCAGCTCAACGACGTGTACGTGGACGACCGGCGCATCGTCTACACGGTGGACCGCTTCACCGGCGGGCTGTACGTGCTGGAGCTGAACGTTTAGGGACACCAGCTTGAGCGAATCGCGCGACCCGGTGGGCGGCAGGCTCCCGGTCACACTGATCACCGGCTTCCTGGGCAGCGGCAAGACCACGCTCATCGCCGCGCTGGTCCGGCATCCGGCGATGGCTCGCGTCGCGGTGGTGATCAACGAGATCGGTGAGATCGGCATCGACCACGACATCGTGTCGATGGCGTCGGAAAACATCGCGCTGCTGGCCAACGGCTGCATCTGCTGCTCGGTGCGCACCGACCTGCAGGAGACGCTGCGCGACCTGTTCGCGCGGCGCCGGGTGGGACAGGTCGCGGACTTCGAACGGGTCATCATCGAGACCACGGGCCTGGCCGATCCGGCGCCGGTGCTGCAGACCCTGAGCAGCGACACCCTGATCGCTGCGCAATACCGGCTCGACGGCCTGGTGACCCTGGTGGACGCGGTCAATGGCGCGTCGCAGCTGGTCAACCACGCCGAGCCCGCCAAGCAGATCGCGCTGGCCGACCGGATCCTCCTGACCAAGAGCGACATCGCCGCGCCCGAAGCGATCGCTGAGCTCATGCTGGCGATCCAGGAAATCAATCCGGGCGCCGCGGTGTCGCTGGTGGTGAACGGCGTGATCGATCCCACCGAATTGACCGGCCTCGGCCTGGTCAGCGCCCGGGCCGGCCCTGCGACGCTGAGCTTCCTGGGCGAAGCACTGCAGGGTGAAGGCTCTGCGGGCGAACGCAGCCTGCGCCGCCGGTCGCCGCTGCACGACGCCTCGATCAACACCCTGTCGCTACGCTTTCACACGCCGTTCACCTGGCACGCCTTTTCGGCGGCCCTGGAACTGCTCACCACCCTGCGCGGGCCCGACATGCTGCGGGTCAAGGGGATCGTGAATGTCGAGGGGTCGCCGGTGGTGGTGCAGGGCGTGCAGCACCTGTTTCATGCGCCGGTGCCGCTGGACCGCTGGCCAAGCGCGGACACCGACACCCGGCTGGTCTTCATCACCCGCAACATCGAGGAGCGGACCATCCGCAACCTGCTCGATGCCGTCTCGGATGCGAGCCACCGCGATTAGGGCGCGATCAGACCCTATGCCTTGCCGGCGCCGCCCAGCCACCAGACCGGCAATTGGGTGCAGTCCGCAGCATCGAGTCCGGCCGCGCCGGCCTGCTCGAAGTTCTGCAGCGTGAGTTGCGCCAGCGGCAGCCGGACGTTCTGCAGGGCGGCCTGGTCCAGCATCGAGCGCAGGTCCTTGCGCATCGTCGCCACGTTCACGCTGACCGCCCCGCTGGCGTCGCCGGCCAGGGCCTGG
>JANXVP010000386.1 GCA_025351615.1 Ramlibacter sp.
CTGCGCCCCCGTGCCTCACGGCCCGGGGGCGCAGTCACGTCAATGCCTAGCGCGGCTCAGACCGGCGTGAGGGTGAACAGGTTGCGAAGAATCCGCGATTGCCGGGCGGTCGGCTCGCCGAGTTGTTCGTGCACCGGTGGCAACGGCCGGTCGAAATTGTCGAGGCCAAGCAACTCTTCGACCAGACCGAGCGCCTTGAGTTGTTCCGAGTGGTCGATGGTGATGGAAATCTTGCCGTGCATTGCCTCCAGGCCCTGGATGGAGACCAGCGCGTGGCGGGCGTCCTGCAGGGCGCGGAAAACCAGGTGCTTGGTGGCGGCCGGAACCCACAGGTCGCCGTTGCGCTCGAGAGCTTTGGGTAACTGCTTCATGGGTGACTCCTGGAATGCGTCACCCTCAATTTGCATCACCGCGGGTCGTCGGCATGTCAGCGGCTGCTGATGCGCGATGTGCGGTGTATCCACCCACCGCGGTGGGATTGCCAGCCGTCCGCTGTCACTGACCAGGCAAAGGCGGCGCAACCAGTTGCGCCACTTGCCTCAGCAGGAAAAACTTTTCGCCGGGACGGCGTGGTTGCGGGGCGACAGGGCATGCTCGCCGAATGCGCATTGTCCTGACCGCAGTGCGGCCCGGGGGACAGCAGCAGGGGTTGTTCGTATTGCCCCTGCGTGAAGTCACTAAGACAATTTGCCAAGGCTGACGCAAGCCGGGTCCGCTATTTCCCGCCAAACGGCATCGAGCTAACAAACCATAGGAGCGATAAAGTGGCTGAGGACAATGGCAATGCAATCAAGGTAGGTTTCATCGGCTTGGGTCGTATCGCGTGGAGCAGACAATGAACATGAGCATCGCAAAAATCGTCTTCGGTCTTTTCGCTCTCACGGCCGTTTGCTTGATCACGTCGCCTGCCGCTCGGGCGCTGGTGTGAACACGTCTTCGCACACTTTGCTGTCAGTCCTTGCGGCCAACGGCATCGACCGCATTTTCCAGGTCCCGGGAGAAAGTTACCTGGGGATCCTGGACGCACTGGCCGACTTTCCGCAAATCGACGTTGTCACTTGCCGGCATGAAGCGGGCGCCGGCTTCATGGCCTGTGCCGATGGCCGCCTGACCGGAAGGCCCGGCGTCGTCATGGTGAGCCGCGGGCCGGGGGCGTCGAACGCGTCGATCGCATTGCATACCGCGCAACAAGACGGCATACCGCTGATCCTCATCGTCGGCCAGATTCCCAGAAAAGACCTGCGTCGGGAGGCGTTCCAGGAAATCGACTACCACTTGATGTTCGGATCGATTGCCAAGTGGGTGGTCGAAGCGACCGAATCAGAGCAGCTCGGTGAGCTGGCATTTAAGGCAATCCGTCTCGCCACATCGGGGGCGCCAGGACCGGTTGTCCTGGTGATTCCTGAAGATGTCCAGCAGCAGCAAGTCGTGCCGTGCCGCTGGGTGGCTCGCCCGAAAGCGTCGACGACTGCGGCTTCAAGTGTGATCGAGGAACTGCAGGGCCTTCTGAAAAGCGCGGTTCGACCGCTGATCGTGGCAGGCGGTTCTTTCGACAGGCCGGATGGACGGCAAGCGCTCCTCGCGTTTGCCGAAGCATGGAATATTCCGGTCGCCGTTTCATTCCGACGCCATGATGTTTTTCCGAATCATCACCCGCTGTATGTCGGTGATCTTGGGTTGTCCAACCCGGAGCATCAAATGGCCAGGTTTCATTCCAGCGATCTGATCTTGGCATTGGGCACACGGCTGGGTGACATCACGAGCCAGGGTTATTCGTTTCCGACATTGCCGCAGCCTGCTCAAACGCTGGTTCATTGCTATCCGGATGATCGCGTAGTCGGTCTGCATTTCGCCCCGGATTGGGGATTGGTGTGCGACCCAGTCGCCCTGGTTGAAGACCTGATGCCCAAGGGACGGCCTGCTGTCGCCGAGTCGCGACGCCAGTGGAATTCGCAATTGCGCGAAATATTCAAGGAGATTGCAGCATGGCCGACTCGGATGGCTGACGATGGAGTCGGTTTTTCTCATGTGGTGCAGGCACTGTCACGGCATGCACCGGCAAATGCCATCGTCTGCCTCGATGCGGGGACTTTCGCTGCGCCGGTGTATCGGCACTTCCAGTTTGCCTATCCGCAGCGGCTGATGGCGCCCTTGTCGGGCGCAATGGGCTACGGCACGCCGGCCGCCGTCGCAACGCAACTGCGCTGTCCCGATGCCAAGGTCATTTGCATGGTCGGGGACGGCGGTTTCATGATGACCGGCAACGAAATGATTGTTGCCGTTGAGCGCAGGCTCCCGATCCTGTTCATCCTTTCGAACAATGGCTGTTACGGCTCCATACGGGTTCACCAGGAACTGAACTACCCGGGCCGCCATGTCGGGACGAGTCTCTTTAACCCGGATTTTCTACGCGTTGCCGAAGGATTCGGCGTGGCATGCGAAAGTGTCACTGTCCAAAGCCAGATCGACTCGGCGGTCCAACGGGGCCTGAGTGCGCTGGGGCCGTACTTCATCGAGGTGCAGACCAGTTTCAAGGTAGCCCTTGCGCCGAGTGAAGAGGGAGCCCGTGGTGCTGCACACACGGCAAGAGCGGATTTTTAGCGAAAGGACTTCCACATGCCTAAACGGATGATGACCGGCCGTGCGGCTTTCCTGCAGCTGCTGATCGACGAGGGCGTGACCCATCTGTTCGGCAATCCCGGGACGACCGAACTGGCGATCATGGAAGCGGTTCCGCAATTTCCGCAGCTGAAGTATGTCCTCGGCCTGCAGGAATCTGTGGTTCTTGGCATGGCCGACGGGTATGCGCGAGCGTCCAACAAGCTTGCGGCCGTCAACCTTCATTGCACGCCCGGTCTGGGTCACGCGATGGGCGCGCTCTACAGCGCCAAGTTTTCGGGGTCGCCATTGATCATCACGGCGGGCCAGTACGAAATCGGCTATGGATTGCAGGAGCCGTTGCTGTATGAGCCCTTGGTTCCCATTGCACAGCCACTGGTCAAGTGGGCTGTGGAGGTCACGCGCATTCAGGATCTGCCGCGCATCATTCGCCGTGCCGCAAAGATCGCGTTGACGCCGCCGACAGGTCCGGTCTTCATCAGTTTGCCCGGCAGCATTCTGGATGATGAGGCGGAGCTCGATTTTGGCAGTCCAACGCGGGTGGAGGCCGGAACGAGGCCGGGCGATGAGGCCATCGAACGGCTTGCGCTGCGTTTGCTCGCGGCCAAAAAGCCGGTCCTGATCGCCGGGCGGGAATTAGCGCATCGCGGCGTGCTGAAAGAAGCGGGCGAGCTGGCGAATCTGCTCGGCGCCGCCGTCTATCAAGAACCGGTTCCCTACAACGCGCGTTTTCCTTCGGACCATCCGGCGTGTATGGGCGACCTGACCCGCAACCAGATCAAGGTGCGGGAAACGCTGGAGCAATACGACCTTCTCGTGTGCCTTGGTGCGGACCTACTCCGCATGTCGCCCTATAGCCCGGTCGAACCGTTGCCCGACGGCATGCCGGTCATCCATATCACGGAGCGCGACTGGGAACTGGGCAAGAACTATCCGACGGAGATCGCGTTTCGGGCGGACGTGCGGGAAACCTTGAGGGCGTTGCTGCCGGTGTTGCGGGCCAAACGTTCGCGAGACCAAGCCGAGCAGGCCGATCGACGCCTGGGCGATTTGGCAACCCGCAACTGGGTCACCCAGCGGGAGAAGGCGCGTGGAACGGCGAGAGAAGCTGCTTCATCCCAACCCATCGATCCGCGCTTTTTGATGTTGTGCCTTGTCGACGCGCTCCCGGAAAACGCAATCGTGGTGGAGGAAGCGTTGACGGCAGCGCCGTATCTCGCCAGCTTCCTGCCGATGAGGGATGCCAACAGTTTTTATGGGTTGGCCAGCGGCGGGCTGGGTTTTGCCGTCCCGGGGGCGATCGGCATCAGCTTGGCGCAGCCCGGACGTGCCGTCGTGGCAGCGATCGGGGATGGAAGTGCGATGTATGGGATCCAGGCGCTATGGACGGCGGCGCACCTGAAGCTTCCAATCACTTACGTGATCGTCAACAATCGCAGCTATCGGATCATCAAGGAACGCCTGGTGGCATCGCGCAAGTCCGACCAGTTTGTTGCCATGGATATGAAGGATCCGCCTATCGATTTCACCGGCGTGGCGAAGGGACTGGGACTGACAGCCGTTTGCGTCACTGTTCCGGCAGAGCTCGCCGGCGTGTTGCGCAAAGCCATCGACAGTGGCCTGCCGAATCTGATAGAGGTGATTGTGCAGGACGGATTCGGAAATGTGAGCGGCCATCTTGACAGCGCCTGAGTCGACGACGCGACATGACATCGTTGCGCGCCGGCCGGGCTTCCTCAAACCAAGGAGACGATATGAAAAGGTCGAGCAGCGCGATTTCGCTGGTCATTGCATTGGTGGCGTGGGGCGCCACGCATCAGGCGCTGGCACAGAACCAGCCGGCGTCCAACTACCCGACCAAGCCTGCGTCGATCATCATCGGCTTCCCCCCGGGGACGGCCACCGACAGTGTCGGGCGTGTCCTTGCAGAACGCCTGACGCAACGGTTGGGACAAGCCTTCATCATCGACAACAAGCCGGGGCAGGGGGGCAGCATGGGTGCGGCGGCCGGTGCCCGAGCGGCTCCGGACGGCTATACGCTCTTGCTGAGTGCGACGGCTCCTTTGGCGATCAACCAGCATTTGTATCAAAAGCTGCCGTATGACTCGGGCCGGGACTTCGCCCCAATCGGATTGACGTCCTGGTTACCCTATGCGCTGGTCGTCAATTCGAACTCCAAAATCGACAATTTCGAAGAGTTGCTGGCGCGCGCCAGGGCCAGGCCGGGAGAACTGACCTACGCCTCCATCGGGAACGGCACCACTGGGCATTTGCTGGTGTCGATGCTCATGCAGCAGACGGGCATCAAACTCAATCACATCCCCTACAAGGGCAGTGCCCAGGCGCAGACGGACTTGCTCGGGGGTCGCGTCGACATGACATTCGACACCCTCGTTTCGGTGATGCCCCACGTGAAGGCCGGAACGCTCAAGGCACTCGCCGTCAGCACCTTGAACCGCTCGAAGTACGCTCCAGAAATTCCCTCGCTCAATGAGCTCGGCCTGACCGGTTTCGACGCCGGCGCATGGCTTGGGTTGCTTGCGCCGGCCGGCACACCGGCGCCGATCGTCGAAAAGCTCAACCGCGAACTGAACGCCATCCTGGACGAGCCCGAGACGCAACGACGCCTGCTGGCGATGGGCGCTGAAATCCGCAAGAGCACTCCAGCGGAATTCACCAGCCATATCAGGAGCGAACAGGAAAAGTGGGGCAAGAGAGTTCGGGAAGCGGGCGTGAAAATAGAATGATTGGAACGGTGGCACGATGGCCATGCCCGACAGCCGATTTCTGGACAAGAAGAAGATGTGATCGAGAGGACGTATTGATGGACAGTGTCATTGAAGCTCCCGCCACCTGGCAGCAGGAGATTTTCTCCATTCTCAAGCAAGGCGGCGTGCGGCAGGTCGCCTATGTGCCCGACGTCGGCCATTCACACGTCATCCAGCGCGTGCATGCCGACCCCGACATGCGCGGTGTCGTGCTGACGACGGAAGAAGAGGGCGTGGCAACCGTTTGCGGCGCCTGGCTGGGCGGCCAGCGCTCGGTGCTCCTCATGCAAAGCAGCGGCGTGGGGAACTGCATCAACATGCTGTCGCTGATCCAGAACTGCCGCTTTCCCTTTCTGTGCCTGGTCACGATGCGCGGCGAGTGGGCCGAGTTCAATCCCTGGCAGGTCCCGATGGCAAAAGCCACCCAGTCATCGCTGGAGGCCATGGGAGTCAAGGTTCTACGTGCCAGTCGGCCCGAGGAAGTCGCGGAAACGGTGCGGGCCGCATTCGACGCTGTATTCCAAGGCGGCGATTCTGTCGCGGTGTTGCTGTCGCAAAGCCTGATCGGGCGCAAGGAATGGGAGCGTTCCAAATGAGCCAGCCTGTTGCAGCTGCGGGGATCGATCGGCGCGCATTCGTCACGAGCCTGCTGGACAACTGCCCGCAAGCCCTGGTGATCACTGGCCTCGGCTCGTCGTCATACGATGTGTTCGCCGCAGGAGATCGCGCCGAAAACTTTTACCTGTGGGGTGCGATGGGGGGTGCTTCGGCGGTTGGTCTCGGGCTGGCACTGGCGCAGCCGCAGCGCAGTGTGGTTGTCGTCACCGGGGACGGTGAGCAACTGATGGGATTGGGAGTGCTCGCCACCATCGGAGCGCAGCAGCCTGCCAACCTCAGCATCGTGGTGCTGGACAACGGGCATTTCGGCGAGACCGGGATGCAGCTTAGCCATACAAGCATGGGGACCAGTCTGGCTGCAGTCGCAAGGGGTTGCGGTTTCAGCCATGTCGTGGAGGTCCACGACATGGGTGCGGTTGGCTCGTTGGCCGGCCAGGTGAACGCGCGCGCCGGATGCGCGCTGGCCCAGGTCTTTGTTCGCGCCGATGAACTGCCGCGAGCCCTTCCCCCCAGGGACGGTGTCTACGTCAAGAACCGCTTCCGGGCAGCGCTGGGGCTGGCACCGTTCTAGGACGACAGCGGCGTCCACCTTCATTGCCCGCCCACGCGTCAGTCCCGATGTCCTCTCTGCCTAAAAAAGTGGTTCGCTTCGATGGGTGGATCGATCCCGTTTTCGACCGGCGGCTGGCGGCCGAGCGTGACATTGCACTGGGCATTTGTCCCGTGGCAGGCGACGACGACAAGGCCTGGGCGCTGCTGTCAGGTGCTCATGTCTACCAGGTCTCGTCCATCAAGGACGAACTGCCATCACAGTGGTTCGCCGACGCGTCCTTGCTGCAACGGTGCAGCAAGCTGTTGTGCGTTTCGTCGACCGGGGCCGGCTATGACACCGTCAATGTCCAGGCGTGCAGCAAGGCCGGCGTCGCTGTCGTTAACCAGGCGGGGGCCAATGCCGTTTCCGTGGCTGAGCACACGCTGGGATTGATCCTGGGCGTTTCGCGTCGGATGCTCGAATGTGATCGGCGGATGCGCCGAGAGCGGGGGTTCGCCCGGGAAGACGTGATGGGGCACGAGATGATGGGCAAGGTGCTGGGCCTTGTCGGCATCGGGCAGGTCGGGACGCGTGTGGCGTCCCTGGCGAAAGCGTTTGGAATGAAGGTGCTCGCAACGGACCCCTGTCTGAGCACGGAAGAGATCGGTCGGCGTGGGGCGATCGCGGTGCCTCTTGCTGATTTGCTGGATGCGTCCGACATCGTTTCCCTGCATTGCCCGCGCGATCGCAGCACGCTCAAGATGATGGATGCACAGGCGTTCGGCCAGATGAAAAGAGGTGCGATCTTCATCAGCACGGCGCGCGGAGGAATTCACGACGAGTCTGCACTCGTCGCCGCGCTGCAGAGCGGTCATCTGGCCGGCGCAGGCATCGACGTCTGGGACCAGGAACCGCCTGCGCTCGATCACGCCTTGCTCGGGATGGACAATGTGTTCGCCACCTTTCACATTGCCGGCGTCAGCCATGAAGCTCGCCGCAACGTCGCGGAGATGGCGGCGGAGCAAATCGTGCAATTGCTCCAGGGGAGCAAGCCGCCGCGGTTGGTGAATCCCGAGGTCTGGCCTGAGTTCATGGAACGCTACATCACGATCTTCGGGCGAACTCAGTGCGCACCGGAGCCAACAAAATAAAAACAGGGTTAGTGCTGTCGAAGAAAGTGGGGGGGCGCGAGAGCGGGCAGTGCTGCGCTTTTGTAGGCTGCATGGCTAAACTGGCAATGCCCTGAACAATGCGCCGACCGGAACGTGTCAATGACTTTGCTACACCCGGCGTCATGAATTTACTGTGCAGGGTTGTGGATTCCGGACGGGGTGTTCCTCCTGTGGTGGCGGATTGATCCATGCCGCGGTGGGCAGGGCATGCGGTTGCGGCTTCTTGT
>JANXVP010000394.1 GCA_025351615.1 Ramlibacter sp.
AGCCATGGCCCTGAGAGCTTAGCGCCTGCGCAGCGGACCGACGATCCGGCTGCCGCATGCAGGTGCCTGAAAAACCATGTCACAATCCATCGACGACGATTCAATTGCGCACAATTAAATCGTCGGAAAACCACCAACCGCCAGCCGTCAACCAGGAACCCTCTCACCATGTCCATCTCTCCGAAAATCGCCGTCGGCACGTCCCGCCGCAGCGCGCTATTCAACGCCGTGGCCATCGCCGCCGGCGGGGTTGCCGCAGCCGGCAGCTCCAGCACGCAAGCCCAACCCGCAAGCACGCCCCGATCAGGCGGCGCACTGCGCGGCGACATGATCGCCATGAAAGACGGCGCGCAGATTTATTTCAAGGAATGGGGAACCGGTGCCGACACAGTGGTGTTCAGCCACGGCTGGCCGCTCAATTCCGACGCATGGGAGGACCAGATGATGTTCCTGGCTTCCAGCGGCTTGCGCTGCATTGCGCACGACCGACGCGGCCATGGTCGCTCCAGCCAGCCCTGGGACGGAAACAACATGGACACCTATGCCGACGACCTGGCTGCGGTTGTGAACACCCTGAACGTGAAAAGCGCGATGTTCGTCGGCCACTCGACGGGCGGCGGCGAAGTCGCGCGCTACATTGGACGCCACGGCCAGTCCCGGGTGTCCAAGGCAGTGCTGGTGGGATCGGTGACCCCGCTCATGCTGAAGACACCGACCAATCCGGAAGGCGCTCCGATCAGCGTCTTCGACGGCATCCGCAAAGGCGTGCAAGCCGACCTCGCGCAGTTTTTCAAGGATCTGACAACGCCATTCTTCGGCTTCAACCGCAGCGGCGTGAAGGATTCGCAGGGCCTGCGTGACACGTTCTGGATGCAGGGGATGATGACCGGCCTTCGGGGCGCCTATGAATGCATCAAGCAGTTCTCTGAAACCGACTTCACGCAGGATCTGAAGAAAATGACCGTTCCCACCTTGATCGTTCACGGGGATGACGACCAGATCGTTCCGATCAACGCTTCCGCCATTGCCGCGTCGAAGATCCTCAAGAACGGGCGTCTTGAAATCTACAAGGGTGCGCCGCACGCGATTCCGCAAATGAACAAGGACCGGCTCAACGCGGACTTGCTGGCGTTCTTCCGGCAGGCTTGAGGCACAGCGGATCAGGCAGTTGCTAGCCTCCGGCGCGCTTGACGGCATGGCCGCGCGCCGTCAATAGCGCGATCACCCGGTCCGCATGGTCGCCCTGGATCTCGACCACACCCTCCTTGACCGTGCCGCCGCTGCCACAGGCAGTGCGCAGGGCCTTGCCGAGGTCGGCCAGCTCGGCCGCCGGCAGCGGCACGCCGCGCACCAGGGTGACCGCCTTGCCACCGCGGCCTTTGGTTTCGCGCGAAACGCGGACCACGCCGTCGGATGACGGCACCGCCTTTGGCTGGACGCAGGCGCATTGCCCCACCGGTTTGCGGCAAGCAGGGCACATGCGCCCGGAGTCGGTGCAGTACACCAGGCCACCCGACAGGACACGGTTTCTCATCATCGGGCCTTTGCCATGGCGCAAGCTTAACCGGCGCCGCAGCGAACCTAGCCCAGGTGCGACCGGGCCCAGCGCGCGATGTCCGCGGCATTGGTCATGGCGCCGGGCTGGCGCGCCACCTCACGCCCGCCCACGAAGAGGGCCAGCGTCGGGATGCTGCGGATGTTCAGGCGGGTGCCCAGCTGCTGGGCTTGTTCGGTGTTCACCTTGGCCACGCGCAATTGCGGCTCCAGCTGCGCGGCGGCCTGTTCGTAGGCGGGCGCCATCATCCTACAAGGACCGCACCAAGGCGCCCAGAAGTCCACCAGCACCGGGATTTCGCTGCGACCGACGTGCTTGTCGAAAGCGGCTTCATCGAGCGCGGCCGGGTGGCCGTCGAACAGCGCCTTCTTGCATTGACCGCAGTCGGGCGCGCTGCCGAGCTGGTCGCGCCGCACCCGGTTGGTCGTGTGGCAGTGGGGGCAGACAATGTGCAGGGAATCGCTCATGATTCCCCACAATTCAGGGCAAGCGCCGGGTTTGCAAGCCCGCCCGCGGCTTTGTGTACATTGGGGATCGAGCGAAGGAGCACGGATGTCGCGCGCAAACGAATGGTCGAACAAGGTCCTGGGCCTGGTCAAGGGTGGCAACACCGCGGCCGCCATTGCCCAGATCCGGGTCGCCCCCAGCGT
>JANXVP010000467.1 GCA_025351615.1 Ramlibacter sp.
TTCGTCGGCCTGGGCAACCCGGGCCCGGAATACGAAGCCACGCGGCACAACGCCGGCTTCTGGTGGATGGATGCGCTGGCCCGCGAACTGAAAGTGACGCTGGCGCCGGACAGGAGTTACCACGGGCTGGTGGCCAGGACATCCGTGCACGGCGCGACCATCTGGCTGCTCGAGCCCCGCACCTTCATGAATCTGTCTGGAAAATCGGTGGCCGCGCTGGCGCGATTCTTCAAGATCCAGCCCGAAGAAATCCTGGTTGCCCACGATGAACTGGATGTGGTGCCGGGCCAGGCCAAGCTCAAATTCGGCGGCAGCCACGCGGGGCACAACGGCTTGCGGGACATCCATGCCCAGCTCGGATCCGGTGAATATTGGCGGTTGCGCCTGGGAATAGGTCACCCCGGCGTGAAGGCGGAGGTGATCAACTGGGTGCTCCAGAAACCAGCGCCCGATCAGCGCACTGCGATGGAGGAATGCATAGCACGCACCCTCAAGGCGGTGCCGGCCATGCTGGCGGGCGAAATGGACAAGGCCACGCTCATCGTGCACACGAGCAAGCCACCCCGTCCCAAGCCGCCGCGGCCCGAGGAAGGTGCCAACGATTGAAGGAGGAGCAGCCATGGTCAATCCAATACATATCGCCGCCGTTGTGCTCGCTGTGTCCGCCCACTGGGCAGCCGCGGCCGCCGACAAGATCTATCGCTGCGGCGACACTTACAGCGACCAGCCCTGCGTCGGTGCGACGATGGTGCCAACCCCCGACCCCCCCACGCTCGCTCAGCGCGAGCAGACCGAAGCCGCAACCCGGCGCGACGCGAAAACGGCGGACTTGATGGAAAAGGAGCGGCTCAGGCTGGAAGGCCTGCCGGCACAGGCGATGATCCCCAAGCCGCCGGCGCGTCCCCCGGCGCCAGTCGTCGAACCCACCAGGACCGTTAGACACAGGCTACGCAAGCCGGAGTACTTTAGCGCAGTGCTGCCCCGGAAACCGGGCATTGCGCTGGCCAAGAAAAAGAAGGCCAGGAAGACGGCAAGGACCGCGGAAACCTAAGCGCCGGTCGCGGGGCCGGTCGGCGCAACGGCTGCCGGCCCCGGCGCATCGGCAAGCGCCTGCGCTGTCAGGCGCTGGTACTTCTGCCACAGCGTCTCGCGGTCCTCGACCTGCGCCGGGTCGAGCGGGATGCATGCCACGGGGCAGACCTGCACGCATTCCGGTTCGTCGAAGTGCCCGACGCATTCTGTGCAGCGCGAAGAATCGATCTCGTAAATCTCGACGCCCAGGTAAATGGCCTGGTTCGGGCACTCCGGTTCGCAGACATCGCAGTTGATGCACTCGTCGGTAATCATCAGTGCCATGCCAGAACTTCCCCCGCGATCAGTTCTGGCATTATCGGCGGCCTGATGAGTGTTTTCCTGTTCAAGCGCCTGATCACCCTGATCGCGACGCTGGTTGGCGCTTCTGTCGTCATCTTCCTTGTCCTCGAGATCCTTCCAGGCAACGCGGCCCAGATCCTGATGGGTCCGGACGCTTCGCCCGATGCGGTGCAGGCCCTGGCGGTCAAGCTGGGCATCGACCACCCGCCACTGGAGCGCTACTGGAACTGGGTCAGCGGAATCCTCACCGGCGACCTCGGCCTGAGTTACGCCTACAGCACGCCGGTCAGTGAACTGGTGCTGGAGCGGCTGGCGCTGACGGTCCCGCTCGCACTGATGGCGATGGCCATCACTACCGCGCTCGCGCTGGTCGCGGGGGTCTACGCGGCCGCGCGGCACAACAAAGCCGGCGACACCGGCTTGATGGCGCTGACACAGCTGGGCATCGCCATCCCCAACTTCTGGTTCGCCATCCTGTTGATCCTGCTGTTCTCGGTCCAGCTTGGCTGGTTCTCCGCGGGCGGCTTCCCGGGCTGGGACGAAGGCGTGCTGCAAGGCCTCAAGGCCCTGCTGCTGCCAGCCGTGTCGCTGGCAGTCGTGCAATCGGCGATCCTGGCGCGCATCACGCGCTCGGCGGTGCTCGAGGTGCTGCGCGAGGATTTCGTGCGGACCGCGCGAGCCAAGGGCGCCTCGCGGCGGCGCACGCTGTGGGGCCATGTGCTGCGCAACGCGATGATTCCGGTGGTCACGGTGATGGGCCTGCAGTTCGCGGAACTGCTCGCGGGCACCATCGTGGTGGAGAGCGTGTTTTACCTGCCGGGCCTTGGCAGGCTGATCTTCCAGTCGATTTCCAACCGCGACCTGATCGTGGTGCGCAACTGCGTGATGCTGCTGGCGGCGATGGTGGTGATCGTCAACTTCGCCGTCGACGTGCTGTATTCCGTGATCGACCCACGGGTGAAGGCCAGCGACATATGAACAGCAGCCAATCCGCCGCGGCGACGCTGGAGCACGCCCCCGCCTTCCGGACCCGCGCGCTGTCGAACCGCAGCTTCGTCATCGGTTCGGCGCTCACACTGCTGCTCGTCGCCACAGCGCTGCTCTCCCTGGTCTGGACGCCGTACTCCCCGTACGAAATGGATCTGCCCGGCAGGCTGCAGCCGCCCAACCCAGGCCACTGGCTGGGCACCGATCCGTTCGGGCGCGACGTTGCCTCGCTGTTGCTGATGGGCGCCCGCGCCTCGATCATGGTCGGCGTCATCGCCGTGGGCATCGGACTGGTCATCGGCACCGCACTCGGCCTGCTTGCAGCAGCCAGGCGCGGCTGGGTCGAAGAGGTCATCATGCGGCTGGCCGACTTCGGCTTCGCCTTTCCGGCAATCCTGTCCGCCATCATGCTGACGGCCGTCTTCGGCGCTGGAATCGCCAATGCGATCGTCGCCATCGGCCTGTACAACATCCCGACCTTCGCGCGCATCACCCGGGCGTCGGCCAACGCCATCTGGTCGCGCGAATTCGTGCTGGCGGCGCGCGCGTGCGGCAAGGGGCCGTTCAGTATCACGCTGGAGCATGTGCTGCCGAACATCATGCCGGTTCTGATCGTGCAGGCGACGATCCGATTCGCGATCGCCATCCTCGCCGAAGCGGCGCTGTCCTACCTCGGTCTCGGGACTCAGCCACCGCAGCCATCCTGGGGCCGGATGCTGAGCGAGGCACAGACCCTCCTCTTTCAGGCGCCTTTGCTGGCTGTGTTTCCCGGTGTCGCGATCGCGGTCGCGGTGCTCGGGCTGAATCTTCTTGGCGACGGCCTGCGCGACCTGCTCGACCCGCGGCTGGCGCGTCAACGATGACTCCATCGCGCCCCTTGCTCGAAGTCAACGGCCTCAGCGTGCGCCTGCAAACGCAGCGCGGGCTCGCCCTCGCCGTGCGCAATATGAGTTTTTCGCTGGAACGCGGCGAAACCCTCGGGCTGGTCGGCGAATCCGGCTGCGGCAAGTCCATGACGGCGATGTCCTTGATGGGCCTGCTGCCGGACAACGCGCAGGTCAACGGAAGCGTGCGGTTTGACGGTGAGGAACTGGTGGGAATGAAAGAAAATGATTTGTGCCGGCTTCGGGGCAACCGGATCGGCATGATCTTCCAGGAGCCGATGACGGCGCTCAACCCGGTGCACAGCATCGGCCACCAGGTGGCGGAGCCGCTGCGACTGCACCGCGGCATGAATGCCGCCGATGCGCGCAAGCAGGCAGTTTCGCTGCTGGACCGGGTCGGCATTCCCGATGCCGGGCGCCGGATCGACGCCTACCCCCACCAGTTCTCGGGCGGTCAGCGTCAGCGCGTCACCATCGCGATGGCGCTTGCCTGCGAGCCCGACCTGCTGATTGCGGACGAGCCGACAACGGCCCTGGACGTGACCATCCAGCAGCAGATCCTCGACCTGATCGGCGAGCTGGTGGCCGAGCGCGGGATGGCGCTGATCCTGATTTCGCACGACCTGGGCGTGATCGCGCAAAACGTCGCACGCATGCTCGTGATGTACGGCGGCAGCGTGGTGGAGAGCGGATCCACGGAATCGGTGTTCGCCCACATGGCGCATCCCTACACGCGCGGCCTGTTCGCCGCCCGCCCGCGCCTGGACGCCGGGAAGGGCCAGCGCCTGGCGACCATTCCGGGCACGGTTGCGGAACTGGTCGACCTGCCTCCTGGCTGCCCGTTTGCAGGGCGCTGCCGATTCACCATTCCCCAATGCTTCAGCGTGGTGCCGCCGCCGGTCCTGGTCGAGCCCGGACATCAGGCCCGCTGCATCCGGCTGGATGCAGTCGCTGCGGCTGTTGAGCACGGGGGCTACGCGTGAACGACAGGCCGCCGCTGCTGCAGGTTGAAAATCTGGGCCGACAGTATTCGCTTCCGCGCGAGAAGCTGTTCGGTCCCCCGTCCAAGGTCAATGCGCTCGACGGCGTGAGCTTCACGATCGAAGCCGGCCGCAGCCTGGGGATCGTGGGCGAGTCGGGCTCGGGAAAGTCGACGCTGGCGCGACTGGTCATGGCGTTGGACCATCCAACTTCGGGCAGCGTGCGGCTGATGGGCCGCGACCTGTACGCCTTGGATCCGGAAGGTCTGCGGCTCGCGCGGCGCGACATGCAGATGGTGTTCCAGGACCCCTACGGATCGCTCGATCCGCGCCAGACCGTGGAGCGCATCGTCGGCGAGCCGCTCGCAGCGCAGCGCACCACCACCCGCGCCGAGCGGCGCCGCCAGGCCGAAGGCGTGCTGGATTCCGTCGGACTGCGGGCCGGCGACCTGGACAAGTATCCGCACGAATTTTCCGGCGGGCAGCGCCAGCGCATCGCGATCGCTCGGGCGCTTATCACCCGTCCGCGGTTGATCGTCGCCGACGAACCGGTCAGCGCACTCGACGTTTCGGTGCAGGCGCAGGTGCTGAACCTGATGCAGGACCTGCAGGCGGAGTTCGGCGTCACCTACATGTTGATCAGTCACGATCTCGCGGTCGTCCACCATCTTTGCGAGGATGTGGCCGTGCTGCGGCAAGGGAAGATCGTGGAACAGGGGCCTCCCGAAAAGCTGTTTCGCGCCGCCGAGCATCCGTACACCCGCGCGCTGGTCGCCGCGGTCCCCGGCGCTGAACCGGCGCTTCGCCCGCGCCAGAGCGTGAACCGGCAAAGTCCCCTTGCCACTGCGCCGCAAACTCGGGGATGATGCAAGGCGCTGCCCCAGCGCGGGCGCGCCGTTCTGGCCAATGGTTTTCTTTCTCTGGAGTTTTGGATCATGTTGAAAAGACGCACCGTCCTGGCCACGGCGGCATTGGCCGCGGCGCCATTCGCCCTGCCACAGGCAGCGCTGGCGCAGAGGAAAAAAGATTCGATCGTGCTGGCGATGGCGCTCGAGCCGCCGGGACTGGACCCGACCGCCGGCGCCGCATCGGCGATCGCCGAGATAACCCAGTACAACATCTTCGAGACCCTCACCAAGATCAACTCCGACGGGTCGGTGACGCCCTTGCTGGCCGAAAGTTGGGAGGTCTCGCCCGACCTGCGCACCTACACCTTCAAGCTGCGCAAGGGTGTCAGGTTCCACAACGGCGAGCCCTTCAACGCGCAGGCGGTGAAGTTTTCCTTCACCCGCGCCGGCGGCGAAAAGAGCACCAACAAGGACAAGCGCACCTTCTCCAGCATGGACAGCATCTCGGCCCTGGACGACACGACGCTGGTGATCGTCAACAAGGAGCTGGATCCGGATTTCCTGTTCCTGATGGGACAGGCCACGGCCATCATCGTCGAGCCCAGGAGCGCCGACACCAATGCCACCAAGCCGGTGGGCACGGGCCCCTACAAACTGGACAGCTGGAGCAAGGGCTCCTCGGTGACCCTGGTCAAGTGGGACGGATTCCGCAACGCGGCCGGCGTCAAACTCAGGAAGGCCACCTTCCGCTTCATCTCGGACCCGGCGGCGCAGGTCGCGTCGCTGCTGGCGGGCGACGTGGATGCCTTTGCGCGCGTCACGCCGCGCAGTGTCGAGCAATTCAGGAGCAACCCGAAGTTCCAGGTGGTGGTGAGCGGCTCGCGTGCCAAGACCATCCTTGCCATCAACAACAAGAAGAAGCCGCTCGACGACGTGCGCGTTCGCCGCGCCATTGCCAGCGCCATCGATCGCAAGGCGGTGATCCAGGGCGCCGGTGACGGTTACGGGTCTCCCATTGGCAGCCACTACGTACCGGGGGCGCCGGGCTACGTGGACACCACGGCCATCAATCCGTACAACCCGGAGCGTGCCAGGGCGCTGCTCAAGGAAGCAGGCGTGACCACGCCGCTGGAGTTGACGCTGACACTGCCGCCGCCGCCGTATGCGCGCCAGGGCGGCGAGATCATTGCGGCCGAGCTGGCAAAGGTCGGCATTATCGCCAGGCTTCAGAACGTCGAGTGGGCGCAGTGGCTGTCGGGCACTTATGGCGCGAAGAACTACGACCTGACCATCATTTCGCACGTCGAACCGTTCGACCTGGGCAACTTCGCCAAACCGGAGTACTACTGGAACTACCAGTCGCCCAGGTTCAACGACCTGTACAACCAGTACAAGACGTCGCCCCGCCAGGCCGATCGGATCAAGCTGGTGGGTGACATCCAGCGCCTGATCGCCGAGGACAGCGTCCATGCCTTCCTCTACCAGCCGCAGTGGATCACCGTGGCCAATAAAAACGTCAGGGGCCTCTGGAAGGACATGCCGATCTTCGTCAACGACGTCGCCGCGCCGTCCTGGGCCTGAAGGCTGGACCCTGAATGACAGTGCAGAAATCGCATGCGTTGCATGAACTGTCCGCCGGCGCGCTGATCGACGCCTACCGCCGGCGCGAACTTTCGCCGGTTGAAGTGACGCAGTCGGTGCTCGGCCACGTCGAACGCTGGGAATCGCACCTCCAGGCCTTGTATCTGCTGCGGCCGGCATTGGCGCTGCAGCAGGCCCGCGCCTCCGAAGCGCGCTGGCTCAAGGGTGAACCGGCCGGCCCGCTCGACGGCGTGCCGGTCACGATCAAGGACAACATCGCGACCCAGGGCGACCCGACGCCCCTCGGTACAGCGGCAGCCGATCTGATACCCGCCGCGGCCGACGCCCCGCCCGCGGCGCGTCTGAAGGAAACCGGCTGCGTGATCATCGCCAAGACGACCATGCCCGACTACGGCATGTTGTCGTCGGGCCTGTCGAGTTTCCACAAACTGGCCCGCAATCCCTGGGACCGGAGCAAGACACCGGGGGGCTCCAGTGCCGGCGCCGGCGCCGCGGCCGCCGCCGGTTACGGGCCGCTGCACCTTGGCACCGACATCGGCGGTTCGCTGCGGCTGCCGGCGGGCTGGTGCGGCATCTTCACGCTCAAACCCAGCCTCGGCCGGGTCCCGATCGATCCGCCCTACACGGGTCGTGCGGCGGGACCCATGACCCGCGGCGTTGCCGACGCGGCGCTGCTGATGCAGGTGCTGTCGCGGCCCGATCCGCGCGACAGCATGAACCTGCCGTTCCAGGACATCGCGTGGGACCAGTTCGACCAGGGCATCGACAAGCTCAAGGGCCTGCGCATCGGCCTGCTGCTGGAAGCGGGCTGTGGCCTCGCGGTCGAAGACGAAATCCGGGCCGCGGTGGAACACGCAGCCCGCCTTTTCGAGAGCGCCGGTGCGGTCGTCGTGCCAATGTCGCCCTTCATGACCCAGCCGATGCTGGACGGCATGGACCACTTCTGGCGCATGCGGTCGCATGTCGACATGCAGGCGCTGCCGGTCGACAGGAAAGCGCGCGTGCTGCCCTATATCCGGCAATGGGCCGCCAGCGCGGCGGCGATGAGCGGCGAAGACGTGTTCAAGGCCGCCAGCCAGTTTCACGCCACGCGGCTGGCGACGGTGGGCGCATTGCGCGCATTCG
>JANXVP010000471.1 GCA_025351615.1 Ramlibacter sp.
TTTGCGCGACGTGCAAGCCCATGTGCGCGACCTCCAGCATGTCCCCACTACCCATGCCGTACCAGGGGTCCATCACGCAATCGTGGCCGAAGGCGACGTTGACGCCAACGGCCATCAGCTCGGGCACGCGGGTCATGCCGCGCCGCTTCGGATAGGTGTCGTGCCTGCCCTGCAGCGTGATGTTGATGAGAGGGTTGGCGATCACGCTGACGCCGCTCTCCGCGATCAGCGGGATCAGCTTGCTCACGTAGTAGTTGTCCATGCTGTGCATGGAAGTGCAGTGGCTGCCGCTGACGCGGCCCTGCAGCCCGAGGCGCTGCGTCTCGAAGGCCAGCGTCTCGATGTGGCGGCTCATCGGGTCGTCGGTCTCGTCGCAGTGCATGTCGACCAGCTTGCCGCGCTCGGCCGCGATCTTGCACAGCAGCTGGATACTTGCCGCGCCCTCGCTCATCGTTCGCTCGAAGTGCGGGATGCCGCCGACGACGTCCACGCCCAGGTCCAGCGCTCGCTTCAGGTTGTCGACCCCGCGCTTGGTCCGCAGCACGCCGTCCTGCGGGAAGGCGACCAGTTGCAGGTCGATGTAAGACGCCACCTGCTTCTTCACTTCCAGCAGCGCTTCCACCGGCAGCATGCTCGGGTCGCTGGTGTCGACGTGGCTGCGGATCGCCAGCAGGCCCTTCGCCACCGCCCAGTCGCAGTAGGTGAGGGCGCGCTCGATCACCGCGTCGGCCTTCAGCGTCGGCTTCAGTTCGCCCCACAGCGCGATGCCTTCCAGCAGCGTGCCGCTCTCGTTCACGCGCGGCAGCCCGTAGCTGAGCGTCGCATCCATGTGGAAGTGTGGGTCGCAGAACGGCGGGGACAGCAGGTAGCCCCTGGCGTCAATGGTTTCGGCGGCCGGCGCCTGCAGGCCCGCCGTCACTTCGATGATCTTGCCGCCTTGCACGGCCACCGACATGCCGGTGCGACCGTCGGGGAGCGTGGCGTTGGTGATGAGGAGGTCGAGCATCGAGGGCTTCCAGCCGCGGCGCGACTCTGCTTACTGCAGTTCGGGGTGCTGCTTGACGATCTCGTCACGCGTCAGGCGCGGGAACCATCCGGCGTACATGTAGCTGTAGCCCTCGTTCTGCCACTTCGGGATGTCGATGACGGCGGCTGGCGCCACAGTGGTCACGTCGTAAAACTCGTCGGGCTTGTAGCCGCGCGCCTTGGCGGCGTTGCTGCAGATGCGGATGGTGACGCCGGCATCGGCCAGGGCCTTGAGCTCCTCGTACATGCCGGGATAGGCGGCGCGGTTCAGGCGCGAGAAGGCATGCAGTTCGTTGCCGTGTGCCACGATCACGATGTGCGAGTTCTGCGCGTCACCGTACTGCTTCAGCGCGGCCAGGTGGTTCTTGATGTAGCCGAGGCCGCCCGTCGCGTCCATCGGGTTGGCGAAGTTGAAGTCGTACAGCGCCTTCTGCGCCTTGTAGGGCGTGGCATCGAATTTCGAGGCGTCGGTCGGGCCGGCGGTGACGTGACCACAGACGGCCGCGAGGGCCAGGGAGATGGAGTAGAGATGTTTTCTCATGGTGGGCTTTCGTTGTGTTGATTGCCAGGGGAGCAGCTTGGTTTTAACACGGCGTCGCACGCCGCGCCTCAACGCTCGCCCTTCCGGTACGGCTTCATCAGCGCTTGTGGATACGCCGCTTTGCGCGCGACCAGCACCAGTGCCAGGATCGACAGCGCGTACGGCAGCATCAGGTACATCTGGTAGGGCAGCACCGCGTCGCCGGATTGTTGCAGCCGCAGCTGCAGCGCGTCGAAGAAGGCGAACAGCAGCGCGCCGAGCAGCGCCTTGCCGGGCCGCCACGACGCGAACACCACCAGCGCGACGCAGATCCAGCCGCGGCCGTTCACCATGTTGAAAAAGAAGGCGTTGAAGGCCGACAGCGTCAGGAAGGCGCCGGCCACGCCCATCAGGGCCGAGCCGGCAACGATCGCGCCGGTCCGCACCGCAATCACGGGAATGCCCTGTCCTTCCGCCGCCTGCGGATTCTCGCCAACCATGCGTAGCGCGAGGCCCGCCGGTGTGCGGTACAGCAGCCAGCCGATCAGCGGCACCAGCAGCAGCGCCAGCAGCGTGAGGGGGGTCTGCGCCGACAACACCGGCGCATTGATCCATTGATGAAGCCACTCCATCGGTGCGAATGGCGTGATCGTCGGCGGCGTGTTCACTTTCGGAAAGCTCACACGGTAGCCGTACGCGCTGAGCGCCGTCGCCAGCAGGGTGATGCCAAGGCCCGCGACGTGCTGCGACAGGGCCAGGCCCACTGTGAGCAATGCGTGCAGCAGGCCGAACAGCATTCCCGTCAGCGCCGCGACGGCGACGCCGCCCCATAGCGGCACGCCGAGGTACACCGCCAGCCAACCCGTGAACGCGCCGGCCACCATGATCCCTTCGATCCCCAGGTTCAGCACGCCGGCGCGCTCGCATAGCAGCACGCCCAGCGTGCCCAGGATCAGCGGCGTCGCGATGCGCAACACCGCGATCCAGAACGCCGGGTTGACCATCAGGTCCATGAATTCGCTCATGAGCGTCGCAGCCTGTACTGGGTCAACATGGTGGCGACCAGCACCGAGATCAGCGACGCTGCGACGATGACGTCGGCGATGTAGGTGGGAACGTTGACCGCGCGGCTCATGCTGTCGGCGCCGACCAGCACGCCGGCCACGAACACACCCGCGGCGACGACGGCCAGCGGGTGTAGCGCCGCCAGCATGGCGATGACAATGCCGGTGTAGCCGTAGCCGGGCGACATGTCGAGCGTGACGTAGCCGGTGCGGCCCGCCACTTCCACGGCGCCGGCCAGCCCCGCCAGTGCGCCTGACAGCAGCGCGACCAGGACAACGGTGCGCGTCACCGGCACGCCGGCGAAGCGCGCCGCCAGCGGATTGGCGCCAGTCGCGCGGATCTCGAATCCCGGCAGCGTGTACTTGAAGAAGCCCCAGAGCGCGACTGCAAGCGCACCCGCCGCCAGCAGCCCGGTGTGGACGCGCGTACCGGTCACCAGCTTGCCCAGTTCCAACTCGGGCAGCAACGCCACGCTTTGCGGCCAGCCCATTGCCGCGGGGTCTTTCATCGGACCGTCGAGCAGCGCCGAGACGCCGAGAAGCACGATGAAATTCAGCAGCAGCGTGGTGACCACCTCGTCGACGCCCAGTCTGGCTTTCAGCAGCGCCGGCCCTAGCAGCAGCAGGGCGCCGGCCAGGGCTGCGGCCAGCAGCATCAGCACGAACAGCAACGCCGGCGGCAGCGTCCAGCCGCCCGCTTGCTGCACGCCGCCGACGGCAACCGCAGCCAGCGCGCCTGCATACAACTGGCCTTCAGCGCCGATGTTGAACAGGCGCGCCTTGAACGCCACGGTGACGGCCAGCCCGGTGAGGATCAGCGGCGTGGCGCGCGTCAATGTCTCGCTCCAGGCGAATACCGAGCCGAAGCCACCCCGCAACAAAGCGGCCCAAGTGGGAGCGACCGGCGCGCCGGCCCACAGCACCAGCAG
>JANXVP010000477.1 GCA_025351615.1 Ramlibacter sp.
CTGCTGGTGCCGGCGTTCTCCCAGGTCCTGCCCAAGGACACCTCCCTCGCGACCCGTCTTTCCCGCAATATCACCCTGAACCTCCCGTTGGTGTCCGCCGCCATGGACACGGTCACGGAGGCCCGCCTGGCGATCTCGATCGCCCAGGAAGGCGGCATGGGCATCGTCCACAAAAACCTCACCGCGAAGCAGCAGGCCTTTGAAGTGGCGCGCGTCAAACGCTATGAATCCGGAGTGTTGCGCGATCCGGTCATCATCACCCCAACCCACACTGTGCGCCAGGTGCTCGACATGCAGGAGCAGCTGGGCATCTCCGGTTTTCCAGTGGTCGACGGGGGCCGGGTGATCGGGATCGTGACCGGGCGGGACCTGCGTTTCGAAACGCGGTACGACGTCCCGGTCAGCCAGATCATGACCCCGCGCGAGAAGCTGATCACCGTCAAGGACGGAACGACGCCGGCCCAGGCCAAGGCGCTCCTGAACAAGTACAAGCTCGAGCGCCTGCTGGTGGTGAACGATTCGTTCGAGCTCAAGGGCCTGATTACCGTCAAGGACATCACCAAGCAGACCAGCTTTCCGAACGCCGCCCGCGATGCGTCGGGTCGGCTGCGCGTCGGCGCAGCCGTCGGGGTCGGCGAGGGCACCGAAGAACGGGTGGAGGCCCTGGTCAAGGCGGGCGTCGATGCCATCGTCGTCGATACGGCGCACGGCCACAGCAAAGGCGTCATCGACCGGGTCCGATGGGTCAAGCAGAACTATCCCCAGGTAGAAGTTATCGGCGGCAACATCGCGACCGGCGCCGCGGCGCTGGCACTGGTGGAAGCCGGCGCGGATGCGGTCAAGGTGGGGATCGGCCCCGGCTCGATCTGCACCACGCGGATCGTCGCCGGCGTCGGCGTGCCCCAGATCACGGCGATCGACAACGTGGCGACGGCGCTCAGGGGCAGCGGAGTCCCGCTGATCGCCGACGGAGGCATCCGCTATTCCGGAGACATCGCGAAGGCGATCGCCGCCGGCGCCAGCACGGTGATGATGGGTGGCATGTTCGCCGGCACCGAAGAAGCACCAGGCGAAATCGTGCTGTTCCAGGGTCGCAGCTACAAGAGTTACCGCGGGATGGGCTCGATCGGCGCCATGGAGCAGGGCAGTGCCGACCGTTACTTCCAGGAAGCCACCACCGGCAATCCGAACGCCGACAAACTGGTGCCCGAGGGGATTGAAGGCCGGGTGCCGTACAAGGGCTCGCTGGTCTCCATCGTCTACCAGATGGCGGGTGGGGTCAGGGCGAGCATGGGGTATTGCGGCTGCGCGACGATCGAGGAACTGCGCAGCAAGGCGGAATTCGTCCAGATCACTGCGGCGGGCATGCGCGAGAGCCACGTCCACGACGTCCAGATCACCAAGGAAGCGCCGAACTACCGGTCCGAGTGAATGACCCCCACGCTTGTCACTTCGCGTACTGCGCTGACCACGTCCTGCAATGACTCATGCAACACCAGAAAATCCTGATCCTCGACTTCGGCTCCCAGGTCACGCAATTGATTGCGCGCCGGGTGCGCGAAGCCCACGTCTTTTGCGAAGTGCAATCCTGCGACATCAACGATGAATGGATCCGCGAGTACGCGAAAGACGGCTTGCTCAAGGGGGTCATCCTCTCCGGGAGCCACGCGAGCGTGTACGAAGACACGACCGACAAGGCGCCGCAGCTGGTGTTCGAACTTGGCGTGCCCGTGCTTGGCATCTGCTATGGAATGCAGGCGATGGCGCAACAGCTCGGCGGACGGGTCGAGGGGCACCATTTGCGCGAGTTCGGTTTCGCGCCGGTCCGGGCGCATAGCCACACCCGACTGCTGGAAGGCATCGCCGATTTCACGACGCCAGAGGGCCACGGGATGCTCAACGTCTGGATGAGCCATGGCGACAAGGTGACGGAGCTGCCGGCCGGTTTCAGGCTGATGTGCTCGACGCAGAGTTGCCCGATCGCAGGCATGGCCGACGAATCGCGCGGCTTCTACGGCGTGCAATTTCATCCGGAGGTGACGCACACCCAGCAGGGCCGTGCCATCCTCGAGCGCTTCGTGCTGCAGATCTGCGGCGCCCGGCCCGACTGGGTGATGGGTGACCACGTGGCGGAGGCGGTGGCGGCGATCCGCAGGCAGGTGGGTGACGAAGAGGTCATCCTGGGCTTGTCAGGCGGGGTCGATTCCTCGGTGGCAGCGGCGCTGATCCATCGTGCGATCGGCGACCAGCTCACATGCGTGTTCGTCGACCATGGCTTGCTGCGGCTCAATGAAGCCGACATGGTGATGGAGATGTTCGCCGGCAAGCTGCACGCCCGGGTGATCCGGGTCGATG
>JANXVP010000167.1 GCA_025351615.1 Ramlibacter sp.
GGGATAGCGGGGGTATCATTGTGCGCCGCCGACCTCGCCTCGTGGTCAGCTGTCCCAGCTGCCGCCGTCGTCGCCGCCACCCACATCGGACGCTCCGCCATCGTCCCATGACGTGCTGTCGTTGATGCCGAAATCGTCGGGCAGCGCCGACCGCTCGCCGCTGCCGCCGATCGAGCCGAGGCCGGCATCGTTGGCAAGCTGCGAACCGCCCGCTGTGGGTGGCGGCGACGACGGCGGCAGCTGGGACAGCTGACCACGAGGCGAGGTCGGCGGCGCACAATGATACCCCCGCTATCCCCTATCTGGAGACCCCATGGACCAAGACGCATTCAACATCAGCATCCGCAAGTTCCTCAAGATGGTCGGTGTCAGTTCGCAGCGGGAGATCGAGCAGGCGGTGGCGAAAGCTGTCGCAGCTGCCGCGATCGCCGGCACCGAAACCTTGCCGGCGAAGATGACACTACAAATCGCGGGGCTGAAACTCGACGTCCAGTTCGACGGCGAGATCCGGCTGCACTAGGGTGCGCTGACCGGGGCACAGAGAGCACGTCGGGCTGTTGCCACGCAACGCCCAGTGTCACCGCATCAAAGCGTCACTGCTTTTCGGCCACCCGGTCCGACGGATTGACCCAGTCGCCACCGGTCAGAGTCCATTTTGTATCGGCACGCTGCACCCACTTGTGCTGCCGGTATTGCATGCCTTCCCTGGCCAGCACCCACTCGCCCTGCTTCCAGGCGTAGTGGCCGTCTTTCCATTCGTAGTAACCGGCCGACCAGACGTGGCCGTTGGCGGGAGCCACTTTGGCTTCCCAATTGCCGGACGGCGGTGGTACGTCCACGGCGATGGCCTCCGGGGCGCGGGGAGCCGTCACAGACGGTTTGGCCGCAGCGGGCTTCTTCGCATTCGCGTCCAGCGCGAACGTGGCGGTTGCCGTCACGACGAGCGCCAGCAAAAGCTTGTTGTTCATCGAAATTTCCCTGATGTGTCGCATTCCGCCAAGGGTCGGGCCGGCGACGCGGCATGGATGCCGGACGACTGCTCAGGCCGGTGTGGGACTGGTCGGCTCAACGGTTCACCGTAGCGGGCACTCGCACCCGTGCTTTCGTCGCCACGCCCGATGGATCGACCAGAACGACCCGCTCCAGCCCCTCTCCATCCCGCCTGTCCGGCTTGACCCGGTCCACCCAGACTTCGTAGCCGCTGTCGAACCGGATGACCGTCGCCTTCGGCCACGCGGCGGCAACGTCGGCCCGCGTGCTCGTGCGCGGTGCGATCGCGCCGACTGCGTCCGGCCCGGCGCCGGCAGTGTCGCCACCAGCCATCGCCTCGAATTCGACCAGCGTGTCGTCGGGCCAGCTGGCGTCGCCCAGTGGCAGGAAGTAGCTCCGGTCCAGCAGCACCTCGCAGTCGCAGTACGGCAGGTCGTCCTGGAATGCGGCGTCGTCGCTGACGCCGGCGTAGAGCTGGCCGGCCGGAAGCACCTCCCGTCGCTGCCCGGCCACCAGAGTCACGCTGAACAGCGGCTGGTCGGAAAAGAACAGATAGCGCGGATCCTTGCGGCTGCAGTAGCCCGGCGTATCCACCAGCGCACCCACGATCCGGTCGATCAGGCTGCGATGGTTGGAGACCAGCCCGGCTTCCATGCCGACCTCGCACTCCAGCCGCAGGTCGCCTAGGCGCCGGGTCTGCGGCGGCAGGCCGGGTGTGCGGATTTCGGTGCGCCAGGTCATGCTCAGCGCCTTGCGGTTGGGCACCACCAGTGCATCTTCGGCCAGGGCCTGCCGGTCGCGCTGCAGCACGAAGGTGTCGTCGGGCGCGATCGGCACCCGCGTCTCGACGCTGCTGCCGACCACGTCGACGCGGATATTGCGCATGTCGGTGTCGCGATGCCGCGGCAGCAGCTTGAAGCGCAGCGGGGCATCCGGCGCCAGCGCATGGCGACGCTCGAACAGGTCCATCCCGCGAACCATCTTTCGGTAGGACTTTTCGACCGGGTCCCGATTGGCCTTGGCGCTGATCGTGACCGACGGCAGCGCATCCGCCCGCTCTTGCGTCCAGCCAGCCGCACAGGCCATGCCCAGGGCGAACAGCACCCAGGCGCGCGGAACTTTCAACGCGAACGCCATGCGCGGTGAATAAGGCAGCACTGGGTCACGCATCAGCCGCACTCACGCCTCACATCGGAGGAGCGACACCATCTTTTTCGACAAAAATCCTGACCGCCCGGAAGTTCGACGGCTCTCCGTCAGCAACGACGAACACCTTTTTTCCGACCAACAGGTCAGCGCGTTCCGCGGGTGCGGGCGTGACGACGGGAACATTTTCCGGCACGGTCACGTCCTTGCTTCCGCCCTTGTACGACAGCTTCATGTCGCGGCCGTTGACACCGGACATCACCGTGTCGACGTTCGCATTGGTCATCATGCCGCCGGGGATCAAATCCCATGCGTAGTGGCCATCGCCGCTACCGCGCGCAGCTTCGGGAAGGACCAGCACTTCGACGGCAACCAGCTTGCCGTCTGGCGAAGGCTTGGTAGCCGTCCCGATGTACGACCCCGGCTTGATGTCGGCCAGCGCGACATTCTTGACTGCACTGACGGCCTGGTCGGGCTTGATGGCGATGTTGACAACTTCGCCGCTCTGGTGGCGCACCGTCAGCGTCGTCGCATCGACCGCGACGATTTCCCCGCGAATCCGCACCGGTGGCTTGGGCTGGATCTGCGTAAATCCTGGGGTTGCGAGAAATGCGGCCGAAGTCGCCAGCACTGAAAGTATCGTTTTGATATTCATGGTTTGCGTTGGGGGAGTTTTGGAAAAAAAGCATAGCACGCACAGAAATGTCCGACTGTCGGCAAAGCTCCCGCAAACGTGCTGCCGAATGCCGACGCATGCGACAAAATGGAGCCATGTTTCCCAGTGAGATCGAGGCGATCGAGAGAGCCACCCTGCTCGCGGTGTCGCCGCAGGCACAGGCAGAGTTACCTGGCTGGCTGCTGCCCTTCGACCCGGGAACCGTCGGTCGAGCCAGGAGTGCCTTCCCGCTGGCTCACACCGCTCCGGCGTCTACTGCGTTGCGGGAGATCGAGGCGGTTTATGCGCGGCGAGGCTTCCCGGTGATGCTCCGGATCCCCGTGCTGGCTCCGTTCGACGCCTTCCGCTCCAGCCTGCTCGACCAGGGCTATCGCGAAGAGATTCTGACCGAGGTTTGTACCTCGACGCCGCTCCCGATGCTGGCCGTGTCGGATGCGCAGCCCTGCGAGCTTCAGACTGCTCCCCACGCGGGCTGGGCATCCGTGTTCCTTGGCGAAGGATTCGACCCCATCGATGGCGCCAGCCGGGTTGACAAGCTCGGCCAGGCCGCGGGCTCGGTGTTTGCAACTGTGTGGGATGACGGCCGTCCTGTGGCCGCGGGAGCGGCAGCGTTCAGCTACGGCTGGGCGAGCGTCCATGGCATGCGCACCGCGAGCGACAGCCGCCGCCGCGGCCTGGCCGGCCGGGTTCTCGTCACGCTCGCGCGCGCCGCGCTGGCCCGCGGCTATGACAAGGTCTTCCTCCAGGTCGCCGCCGAAAATGCGGCGGCGAAGTCTTTGTACCGGCGTGCCGGCTTCGAACGGGCCTGGGCCTATTCCTACTGGCGCAAGCCGGCGCCAAGTGCGTCTTCGCCAAGCGAGGCGAGCCGGCCGACGTGGCGGTACGATGGCTGTCAATCAGAGAAGGTCCAAGCATGAGCGATTCCCCGGCCTATACCCCGCCCGCAGTCTGGACCTGGAACCGGGACAACGGCGGCAAGTTCGCGAACATCAACCGGCCCGTCGCCGGCGCCACGCACGACAAGGAACTGCCCGTGGGGCGTCATCCGCTCCAGCTGTATTCGATGGGCACGCCCAATGGCGTGAAAGTCACTGTGATGCTGGAGGAACTGCTGGCCCTGGGGCACGCGGGCGCGGAATACGACGCCTGGCTGATCCCGATCGGCGAGGGCGCGCAGTTCGGCAGCGGCTTCGTCGCCATCAATCCCAACTCCAAGATTCCGGCGCTCATGGACCGCAGCGGCGCACAGCCGGTGCGCGTGTTCGAGTCGGGCGCGATCATGATGCACCTGGCCGACAAGTTCGGCGCCTTCCTGCCCGAGGGCGGCGCGGCGCGGGCCGAATGCCTGTCCTGGCTGTTCTGGCAGATGGGCAGCGCGCCCTTCCTGGGCGGCGGCTTCGGCCATTTTTATGCCTATGCGCCGGCGAAGATGGAATACCCGATCGACCGCTATGCGATGGAGGTCAAGCGCCAGCTCGATGTCCTCGACCGCCATCTGGCGCAAGTGCGCTACATCGCGGGCGACGAATACAGCATCGCGGACATGGCGATCTGGCCCTGGTACGGTACGCTGGCAAAGGGCCAGCTCTATGGCGCCGGCGAGTTCCTGCAGGTGCAGGAGTACACGCACGTGCTGCGCTGGACCGACGAGATCGCGCAGCGGCCTGCCGCGCGGCGCGGCCGCATGGTCAACCGCACCTGGGGCGAGCCGGCCAGCCAGTTGCACGAGCGGCACGACGCCAGCGACTTCGAGACCCGGACGCAGGACAAGCTGGGCCCGGCGCCGTGAGCGCCCGGCCGCGACCGGTGACGATCACGCTGTACGACTGCGCCACCGCGCCCAGCCCGCGTCGCGCGCGCATCCTGCTCGCCGAAAAAGGCGTGGCGCACGAGACGGTGCAGGTCGACCTGCGCAGCGGCGCGCAGTTCGACGAGGCGTTCCGCCGCATCAACCCGCAGTGCACCGTGCCAGCGCTGCAGACCGTGGAAGGCGCGCTGCTGACGGACAACGCGGCGATCGCGGCCTATCTCGAGGCCCTGTGCCCCGAGCCTGCGCTGCTGGGCCGCTCGCCGCTGGAGAAGGCGCAGATCGCGAGCTGGAACTGGCGGATCGAATTCGAGGGCCTGCTGGCCATCGCCGAGGCCATGCGCAACGCCTCGCCGGGCATGGTGAATCGGGCGCTGCCGGGGCCCAGGGACTATGCGCAGATCCCCGAGCTCGCGCAGCGCGGACTGCTGCGCGTACAGGACTTCTTCGCCACCCTGGACGCGCGGCTGGAAGGCCGTGAATTCATTGCCGCCGACGGCTTCAGCATCGCCGACATCACCGCCGTGGTGGCGGTGGACTTCGCCCGCGTGGTGAAGGTGAAGGCCGGCGAGCAGCATCCCCACCTGCTGCGCTGGCGGGCAGCGATGGCCGGGCGGCCTTCGATGGCGCTTTAGGCGGGGCATGTCATGCCTCCTCGTTATGCCGGCACGCTAGCCCAGGCTGGCACGGCGTCACACGCTGGACCTATGCGCCGCCTGCGGACGGTCTTGTTCCTTGCGACGAAATGCGGATTCGACGCGCCAATCGCCAACGGCGGTCGCGAGATGACGCGGCACGGCGCGCCGCTTACCCCCGAGAACGCGCTGGAATGAACACCATCGGCAGCATCGCCAGCATGTTCCAGCCGGGATAGAAGAACCCCAGCACGACAGCCGCGGCGGCGCAACCGGGCAATGCATACGAGCGCATCTTCAAGGTGCGGACCACCGGCGCCGGCAGGGTCTCGATGTGGACGCCGGGCTGGTGCAGCAGTTCACGCGTGCGCAACGCGCCGGTCAACGTAATGGCCAGCATGTTGGCCGCATAGATGACCGACGCGGCCGGCAGATCGCCGTGCTCGCCGATCAAAGCCGTCGAAAACGGCATCAGGCTGACGCACGCAAGCTGGGTCAGCTCCAGCCGCACCATCGTGCGGGACAGCGAATGCACCAGGTGGTACACCCGCACCTGCGACAGCCACAGCACCGCCATCACCCAGAAGCTGAGGAACCAGGTCAGCATCTTGGGCATCAGCTCGCGCAAGGCATGCAACAAGTCCGCATTGGTTGCGCCGTGGCCGAGCGACGGCAGCTTCAACTCCAGCACCAGCAGCGTCAGCGCGATGGCGTACAGCCCGTCGCTCAAGGCCTCGATCCGCTGCTTGCCGATGTCACCCGGCGGGTGTTGTACTTGGTCCATGTGCGCCTCCTGCCCGAAGACCGCAGTGTAGGATGCCGCGGCAACAACGCCACTGCGAAACCACCCGATGCGATTCAAAAAATTCACCTCCGTCGCCGCCGCCTTCCTCCTGGCCGGTGCAGCGCATGCGCAGCTTACCGAGACCGAACAACGCATCGTCGCCGCCGTCAAGCAGCGCACGCCCGCGGCGCTGGAGCTGCTGGAGAAATCGGTGCGCATCAACAGCGGCACCCTGAACCCGGAAGGTGTGCGCGCTGTCGGCGACATCTTCCGGGCGGAACTGGACGCTCTGGGCTTCAAGACCCGCTGGATCGACATGCCGCCAGCCATGAAGCGTGCGGGTCACCTGGTGGCGACGCAGGAGGGCGGCCAGGGCAAGCGCCTGCTGCTGCTCGGCCACCTGGACACGGTGTTCGAAAAGGGCAGCTCCGTGCCGCTGTGGGAGCGCCAGGGCGAGCGCGTGCGCGGCCAGGGCGTCAACGACATGAAGGGCGGGGACGTCATCATGATCGAGGCTCTGCGCGCGCTCAGGACCGTGGGCGCGTTGGACCAGGCCAGGCTCGAGATCATGTTCACCGGTGACGAAGAGCGCAGCGGCCAGCCGCTGGAGATTGCGCGCGCCGACATGGTGGCCATGGGCAAGCGCGCCGACTACGCCCTGTCGTTCGAGGGCAGCAACAAGCATGCCGGCGTTGACACAGCCAGCATCGCGCGCCGCTCCTCGGGTGGCTGGGTGCTGAACGTCAAGGGCAAGCCAGCGCATTCGATGGGCGTGTTCTCGGAGCGGTCGAGGTACGGTGCGATCTACGAGACGGCGCGCATCCTCAACGCTTTCCGCGAGCAGGTGATCGAGCCCAGCCTCACGTTCAACCCCGGCCTTGTCTTCGGCGGCACCGACATTTCGTATGCGGAAGACAAGGCGACGGCGAGCGCTTTCGGCAAGTCGAACGTGATCGCGCGCGACGCTCAGGTGCTGGGCGACCTGCGCTACCTATCGCCCGAGCAGGGCGAGCGCGCGCGTCAGAAGATGCAGGCGATCGTCTCGGCAGGCAACCTGCCCGGCACGTCGGCGACGATCAGCTTCAGCGAAAACTACCCGCCGATGCCACCCACCGAGGCTGGGGGCAAGCTGGTCGAGCTCTATTCAAAGGCCAGCCAGGACGCGGGCCTGGGCCGTATCGACATCCTCGATCCATCGCTGCGCGGCGCGGGCGACGTGCAATTCGTCGCGCCGTACACGGTGGGCATCGACGGCCTCGGCGCGCAGGGCCGCGGCGCGCACACCGACGACGAGGACCTGGAGATCGCGTCAATCGAGCGCGGCGCCGTGCGGGCGGCGCTGCTGATCTACCGGCTGACGCGATCGCCGGTCAATTGACCTGACCGCGCTTCAGCCAACCCGCTTCTTCGCATTCGCATCCACCGCAATCGTCGCGGCCGTCGTCACCGCCAACGCCAGCCAGAACTTGTTGCTCATCGCGTATTCCTTGATGTGATTCATTTCCTGCAAGCGTGCGGTTGGGGTCGCGGTCATGGTACCGGACGAAGGCGTGGGTCCGTGTGGGACTTGTCGCGCCAGCGGTGGTCCTTGCCTGGTGCTACAAAAGAGCCCAGCTCACCGCCTCGTCGTGGCTGGAGAACAGGCGCAGATCCAGGCCGTTTCGGCGAGCCTCGGCTTCCACCACGCCGACGATCTTCTCCCGCTGGATGAACAGGGCGACCTTCTTCATCCGCCCGAGATGCGTTGCCATCATGGCGCCGACGTCCCTGCGCTCCGGGATGCCCAGCCATCCCACGAGACCGATCAGATTCACCACGAGCCGATCGCTCTGCGCGCCGCTGATGGCGACCCCCAGGTCGCGCAGGCCCAGGTCCCAGGCCTTGACGGAGACCAGTCCGCTGAGGTGTGCCAGAAAGTAGTCATCCTGCGGAAGAATGCGAAGCTGCAGCATGAATTCCGTCGATCTTTGGTGAGTTCCAGAGCATAACCCCTTTGACATGCGCCGAAGTAAGGCAACTGCTTATTGATCGCCGGGCATGTCGAAACCGAGCCGCGAAACCGTCCTGGACGGGGCGCGAGTGCCGAACACCTACGACAGGGCGCCGAACAACCCGTACCGTCGCTGAGATCGTGGCGTCGGTCAGCCCAAGGCAACATGACGCCCCCAGGGCAAGTGCGGATCCGCCCCATAGTCCGCAACCACCCATGTTCGCGTCGTGTGATCGGCGACGTCGGCGAGAAATTCGCGGACGACGCGGACTGAAGATGCGTCCAGGGCGGCGAACGGCTGGTCGAGGCAAGTGACCGCAGCGCCACTGGCAAGCAATCCCACCAGCGCGACCTTCCGCCTGCTGCCGGTCGACAGCATGGACAGCGTCTTGCCAAGATGGGGCTGCAAGCCAAGCGCCTCGGTGAGGTCCTGCTGCAGCTGCCTGTCCCACAACGGGCAGCGCTGTCGCAAGGCGTCCCAGACCTGACCGGGAGTCTGCTCATCCTGCCCCGGCAGCGACAGGTCGAGCCACAGGGCGGCGCAATTCGCTCGTTGGTCCAGGTCGACGAGATGCTCGCAGAGGCGGCGCAGCAAGCCGGTCTTCCCCGCGCCTTCGGCACCTGTGAGCGCGACGAGGCCGGGTGGGAGAGGGAGCAGTTCGGCGGCAGACATCATGTGCGCACCATAGCGCGCCTTGCGCCGAGCGACAGCGCGCCCGCCGCCGTCTGGACCTTGAGCCGGGACAACGGCGGCAAGTTTGCAAGCATCAACCGGCCGGTCGCCGGCGCCACGCACGACAAGGAACTGCCCGTGGGGCGTCACCCGCTCCAGCTGTATTGCGGCGGATCGAATTCGCGATGGCGCTGTAGGCAGGGCCGGCGCAACAAGACGCGTTACGTTCAGTTCCTGTTCATGGAGGGCGGCGCAGAAAGATAATCTTTTGTAAACCATCCTCAAACCTGTTGACCCGCGTGATGCGCGTGTCAGCGACGACGGCAATCCCGTCAGGATTTGCCGAAAACGCTAGGCAAAACGTCATGAAACCAACTTCCCTTCCTAAAACTTCGTCGTGACGTTTTGATGGAGTTGGGCATTGCCCATTCAGGCTGGTCGAAATGGCGTCGAAGACGGTTCAATGCGCCCATCGAGCGACGGCATCCGAAGACGCAGCATGTGGCGAACAGCATGGAGCCTAACCGGATCGGAATATGCGGGGCCTACGAGGATCTTATAAATTACGTCTTCGAGGCGCATTGGATCACCAAGCGGATTTTCGGTCGGCCGCAGTCTGAACTTAGGCTCTGGCCCTCTCCTCCCGAGGTGATAGTGGATGAACGATACGTATCGACGTTCAATATCCCGTTCAACTAGATATACAGCCCTCCATTCACGTTCTTCATGAAATCCTCTGTGCTTCGTAAAGAGAGAGAATATCTTGACTCGCTCAAATAAGTTGTACGCGATCATGCCCATGTCTTCAACCGGAGGCGTTATCTGCTTCAAGCTAATGGCAGCCTTTTGCATAACTGCCGCCATCCACTTCTCTCTTTCGATCCGTGTCTGATAAGTCACTGGTGCCACAAGAATAGGGGAGCCAGAAACCACGTTTAAGGCTACGCTGAAGAGAAGTGGCTCCGCTTGTTTGAACAGCTTTCCCCGATTTATAAGTGGACTGCGGGCGGGTTGCTGACGGTGCAGAGTTGTCCACGGCGGCGGTCGGCGCTTGCGACGAACCGGCCGAC
>JANXVP010000501.1 GCA_025351615.1 Ramlibacter sp.
CACCTGATAATCGAAGGGAATCAGGCCCAGGGTCACGCCGGTGATGCCGCCGATCAGGAAGTTGAAGATGAACACACCATTCACTGCCCACGCAGGTCTTCACCGTGCGCAGCGATTTCGCGTAGGCGAAGCCGCTCGGCATGCCGATGTCCTTCCAGACATTGGCGAGGTCTTCCTTCTTCACGCCGAGCAGGTCGATGCGCTGGCCGCCCGTGACCTTCACCGTGGGAATCTTGTACTTGTCCACGGCGTCGGCGATGCGGCGCAGCTCGCTGGCCGTGGTCTCGCCGCCCCACATCCGCGGGATCACGGAATAGGTGCCGTCCTTCTGGATGTTGGCGTGGCTGCGCTCGTTGATGTAGCGGCTTTGCGGATCGTCCTTCGCCTCTTTCGGCCAGGTCGAGAGCAGGTAGTAGTTGATTCCGGGGCGGCAGGAGGAGCAGCCGTTTGGCGTGCGCCAGTCCATGGTCTGGTAGACCTCGCCGATCGTCAGCAGGTGAAGTTGGCGGATGGTGTCGCGCACTTCCTGGTGGCTGTGGTCGGTGCAGCCGCACATCGCCTTCTTCCTGGGCGAAGTCGAGTAGTCGCCCCCCGCGGTGAACATCAGGATCTGCTCCACCAGCCCCGTGCAGGAGCCGCACGACGCGCTGGCCTTGGTGTGCTTCTTTACCTCGTCCAGGGTGAACAGGCCTTTTTCCTTGATCGCCTTGCAGATCGTTCCCTTGGTGACGCCATTGCAGCCGCAGACCTCTGCGTCGTTCGGCATCGACGCCGCCTTCGTGTGGCCTTCATGGCCGACGTCGCCCAGGCTGGATTCGCCGAACATCAGCTTGTCGCGGATGTCGCTCACGCTGCGGCCGTCGCGCAGCAGCTTGAAATACCAGCTGCCGTCCACGGTGTCGCCGTACAGGCAGGCGCCGACCAGCTTGTCGTCCTTGATCACCAGTTTCTTGTAGACGCCACCGAACGGGTCGGACATCACGATCGTCTCGGTGTTGTCGCCGCCCATGAATTCGCCGGCGGAAAACAGGTCGATTCCGGTGACCTTGAGCTTGGTGGAAGTGAGCGAGCCGGTGTAGCGGCCGATGCCGAATTGCGCGAGGTGGTTGGCCGCCACCTTGGCCTGCTCGAACAGCGGCGCCACCAGGCCGTAGGCGATGCCGCGGTGCGCCGCGCATTCGCCGACCGAGTAGATCCGCGCATCGGTGACGGTCTGCATGGTGTCGCTGACGACGATGCCGCGGTTGACGTGCAGGCCCATGCTTTCCGCCAGCTGTGTGTTCGGACGAATGCCGACCGCCATCACGACCAGGTCGGTGGCGACTTCGGCGCCGTCCACCGGGTCAGCGCCCTGGGCAGGCTTGAACCTGATCGCGCGAACCCGTCCGTCCGCTCCGCCCACCAGTTCCTGCGTCTGGGCGCCGATCATGAATTTGAGGCCCCGGTCTTCCAGCGATTTCTGCAGCAGCTTGCCGGCGACGTCGTCGAGCTGCCGCTCCATCAGCCACGGCATCACGTGCACGACAGTCACTTCCATGCCGCGCAGCATCAGGCCATTGGCGGCTTCGAGCCCCAGCAAACCACCGCCGATGACGACGGCCTTTCTGTATTTCTGCGACGCCTCGATCATCGCGTTGGTGTCGGCGATGTCGCGGTAGGCGACCACGCCGTCCAGTTCCTTGCCCGGAACCGGCAGGATGAAGGGGTTGGAGCCGGTGCACAGCAGCAGGCGGTCGTACGCCTCTTCGGTGCCGTCTTGCGCAATCACGACACGGCGCGTGCGGTCGACCTTGACGACCTTTTTGCCCGCGTGCAGGCGGATGTGGTTTTCCTGGTACCAGGCCAGCGGGTTCAGGACGATCTCGTCCATGGTCTGCTCGCCAGCCAGCACCGGCGACAGCAGGATGCGGTTGTAGTTGGGATGCGGCTCCGCGCCGAACACCGAGATCTCGTACAGCTCGGGCGCGACCTTGAGCAGTTCCTCCAGCGTGCGTACGCCGGCCATGCCGTTGCCCACCATCACCAGCTTCGACTTTTGCATCGGGTCTCCAGACGAATATTCCCTCTCGTCTGCAAGGCCCATGCCAGTCACCGGGACCGGCAACCGCCGGCGTGTGCACCAAGGGCGGTAAGAAGCCCTGCCTTTGGTGCACCAAACTGGGTTGACGCTGGGTGTGTCAGCGGCTCTTGCCCGGGTCCTTGACGAACTTCTCGACGTCGAACTCGACGTTGTAAAGCTTGCCGTTGAGGCGTTCCACCTTGCGCAGATAGACGTCCTGGACGATGTCCCGGGTCTGGGCGTCGATCAGCACCTGGCCACGTGGGCTTTCGAAAATCTGGCCTTTCATCGCATTCACGAGAGCCTCGCCACCGGCGCCACGGGTTGCCTTGAGGCCTTCCATGATGACGTGCATCCCGTCGTAGCCGGCGACCGCCATGAAGTTGGGCCGCATGCCGTTCTGGGCCTTGCCGATGGCTTCGACGAATTTCTTGTTCATCGCCGATGGATGGGCCGCGGAGTAGTGATGCGAGGTGATGGTGCCGAGCGCCGCATCCCCCATGTCGTTGAGCACGTCGTCGTCGACGATGTCGCCCGTTCCCAGCAGCCGGATGCCGGCCTTGCCCAGGCCGCGCTCGGAAAACTGCTTCATGAACACCGCTGCCGAACTGCCGGCCGGCAGGAACACGAACACGGCTTCCGGCTTGGCGTCCATCACCCGTTGCAGGTAAGGGGCGAAGTCGGCCGTGATCATGGGCATGCGCAGCGCGGCGAGGATCTGTCCGCCGTTGGCGGTCAGGTGATCCTTGAAGGACTTTTCCGCGTCGATGCCGGGCGCGAAGTCCGAGACCAGCGTCACCACCCGGGTGATCTTGTTTTTGTAAGCCCATTCGGCCACGCCGCCTGTCACCTGCGGCAGCGTCATGCTGGTGCGAACGATGAACGGTGACTTTTCGGTCACCGAAGAGGTGGCGGCCTGCATGACCACCATCGGTGTCTTGCTCTGCGTCGCGATCGAGGCGCTGGAAAAAGCCTGCGGCGTCAGGCCGAAACCGGCCAGCACAGCGACCTTGTCGTTGACGACCAGTTCCTGCGCGAGACGCCTGCTGTTGTCGGGCAGGCCGGCGTCGTCCTTGAGCAGGATTTCCACCGTCTTGCCTGCGACCGTCGCGCCGTGCTCGGCGAGATAGAGCGAGACGCCTGCCGTGATCTGGCGGCCCATGTACGAGAACGGCCCCGTGACTGGAACGATCAGGCCGATCTTGATGGTGTCGGCGGCCCGGACGGGCGTCGCTGCCAGGGCGGCCAGCGCGGTGAAGCCCGCCAGCACGGAACAGACCAGGCTTGTCTTGGTGCGCATGGGTTGCCTCGCTCTTCGAAGGATGGGCCGGCCGGGCCCGGGAGCCGGCTCACTCTGCGGGGCCGGCTCAGCCATTCTAGCGATGAGGCCCGGCCGCGGGACCGGGGCGACCCGATGTTCCGCTCAGGCGGCCGCCTTCTCGACGTGGGCCTGCCGGGTGTACAGGAAGTCGATGACGGCTTTGCGGCAATGCACGTAGCGCTGGTCTTCGGCGAGCTCGACGCGGCTGCGGGGACGCGGCAGGCCGACCGCCAGGATCTCGCCGATGGTGGCCGCGGGGCCGTTGGTCAGCATCACGATCCGGTCCGACAGCAGCACCGCCTCGTCGACGTCGTGCGTGACCATGACCACCGTGCTGCGGG
>JANXVP010000504.1 GCA_025351615.1 Ramlibacter sp.
GGCCATCGTGCTGGCCGGCCTGGTCGGCTTCAGGTTCCTGCCCCTGTCGGCGCTGCCGCAGGTCGACTACCCGACCATCCAGGTGCAGACGCTCTACCCGGGCGCCAGTCCCGAAGTGATGGCCCAGACCGTCACCGCGCCGCTGGAACGCCAGTTCGGCCAGATGCCGGGCCTGTCGCGAATGGCGTCAACCAGCGCGGCCGGGGTGTCGATCGTCACGCTCCAGTTCGGGCTCGGCCTGGCGCTCGATGTCGCCGAGCAGCAGGTGCAGGCGTCGATCAACGCGGGAGCCTCGCTGCTGCCCGCCGACCTGCCGGCGCCTCCGGTGTACGCAAAGGTCAATCCCGCCGACGCGCCCGTCCTGACGCTCGCCATCACCTCGGAGTCGCTGCCGCTGACCGAGGTCCAGAACATCGTCAACACCCGGCTGGCGCTGAAGATCAGCCAGGTGGCGGGGGTTGGCCTGGTGACGCTGTCGGGGGGGCAGCGGCCCGCGGTCCGGATCCAGGCCGACACCCGCGCCCTGGCTTCGTATGGACTCACGCTCGACAGCTTGCGGACCGCGATCACCGCCGCGAACGCCAACGGCGCCAAAGGCAGCATCGACGGACCGACCCGGGCCTACACCATCAATGCCAACGACCAGCTGGTCACCGCCGCCGATTACCGGAACGTCGTGGTCGCCTACCGCAACGGCGCCGCCGTCCGCCTGACGGATGTGGCACAGGCGGTCGACAGCGCCGAGAACGTGCGCCTGGGCGCCTGGTCGGCAAGCGGCGGGGCGCTCAAGCCGGCGATCGTCCTGAACGTGCAGCGGCAGCCGGGAGCCAACGTCATCGCCACCGTCGACGCGATCCAGAACCGGCTGCCCGAGTTGACAGCGGGCCTGCCCGCATCGCTGAAGGTCGACGTGCTGAGCGATCGCACCACCGGCATCCGCGCTTCTGTGCACCATGTGCAGATCGAGCTGCTGCTGGCCGTCGTGCTGGTGGTGCTGGTGATTTTCGCCTTCCTGCACAGCCCGCGCGCCACCATCATCGCCAGCCTGTCGGTGCCGATCTCTCTGGTCGGCAGCTGCGGTGCGATGTACTTGCTGGGCTACAGCCTGAACAACCTGTCGCTCATGGCGCTGACGATCGCGACCGGTTTCGTGGTCGACGACGCGATCGTGATGATCGAGAACATCTCGCGCCACATCGAGGACGGGGAGCCGCCGATGCAGGCCGCGCTGAAGGGTGCGACCGAGATCGGTTTCACCATCATTTCCCTGACAGTGTCGCTGATTGCCGTGCTGATTCCCCTGTTGTTCATGGGCGACGTGGTGGGCCGGCTGTTCCGCGAGTTCGCGGTGACCCTGGCCATCACCATCCTGATTTCGGCCGTGGTGTCGCTCACGCTGGTGCCGATGATGTCGGCGCGCTGGCTCACCGCCCATCCCGGTGGAGAAACCGGCTTGGGCGGCAAGTTGCAGCGGGGCTTCGACACGGTGATCGCGCGTTACGACCAGGCGTTGACGTGGGTGCTGGCGCGCCAGCGGCTGACGCTGCTGGTGGCGCTTGGCACGCTGGTACTTACCGTGCTGCTGTACATCTGGATTCCCAAGGGTCTGTTCCCGACCCAGAACACCGGCCAGCTGCAGGCGCGGGTCGAGGCTTCGCAATCGGTCTCCTACCCGGTGATGGCGCAGTTGCAGCAGGACGTGGCGCGGCGGCTCATGGAAGACCCCGAGGTCGCGACGCTGAGCAGCTTTGTCGGCGTCGATGCCGCCAACAACACGATGCTGCACACGGGCCGCATGCTGATCAACCTGAAGGGCGCGCGCGGCAGCCAGCAGGCGGTGATGGACCGGCTCAAGGCCAGCGCGCAGCGGGTGCCGGGCGTCACGCTTTACCTGCAACCGGTGCAGGACCTGACGATCGACGCCGAGTCCGGGCCGACCCAGTTCCGCTTTTCGCTGGAGTCCTCGGACAACGCGATGGTGATGGACTGGGCCGCGCGCATGACCGAGCAGCTCAGGACAGTCAGGCAGCTGCGCAACGTCGTGTCGGATGCGAGCGCTTCCGGCTCGGCCGTTTACGTGGACATCGACCGCGACACCGCGGCGCGGCTGAATATCACCGCGGCCAGCATCGACGACGCCCTGTACAGCGCGTTCGGCCAGCGCATCGTCTCGACCATCTTCACCGAGACCAACCAGTACCGGGTCATCCTGGAGGCCCGGCCGGATGCCCATGCCAGTGTGGCCTCGCTCGGAAACGTGCAGCTGCGGACCTCCTCCGGCGAGGCGACCCCCCTGTCCGCCGTGGCAAAAATTACCGAGCGGCGGGCGCCGCTGCAGATCACCCATGTGGCCCAGTATCCCGCCACCACCATCGGCTTCGACACCGCCGAGGGCGTTGCCCTGGGCAACGCGGTGGACGCGATCCGCGAGGCGGCGAAAGAGATCAAGCTGCCCGCCAGCGTCACGCTCACCTTTCTGGGTGCGTCGGGCGCCTACGAATCGTCGCTGAGCAACCAGCTCTGGCTGATCCTGGCAGCGGTGGTCTGCGTCTACATCGTGCTTGGCGTCCTGTACGAGAGCTACATCCACCCGCTCACCATCCTGTCGACGCTGCCGTCGGCCGGGGTCGGCGCGCTGCTGATGCTGATCGTCAGCGGCAACGACCTGGGCGTGATCGGCATCATCGGCATCATCCTGCTGATCGGCATCGTCAAGAAGAACGCGATCATGATGATCGACTTCGCCATCGATGCCGAGCGAACCCATGGCAAGTCGGCCGAAGACGCGATCCACCAGGCCGCGCTGCTGCGCTTCCGGCCGATCCTGATGACGACGCTGGCCGCGCTGTTCGCCGCGGTGCCGCTGATGCTGGGCTGGGGCGAGGGCGCGGAGCTGCGCCGGCCGCTGGGCCTGGCGATCTTCGGCGGCCTGATCGTCAGCCAGCTGCTCACGCTGTTCACGACGCCGGTGATCTACCTGGGCTTCGATGCGCTGGCGCAGCGCTGGCGTTCGCGTCGTCCGCGCGAGGATGACGCGTTGCATCACGTGCGCGGGGATGACGGTGCGGGAGGGACACCATGAACCTCTCTGGCCCCTTCGTCCGCCGCCCGGTTGCAACAGTGCTGCTGACCGTCGGCGTGGCGCTGGTGGGGATCGGCGCGTTTTTCCTGCTCCCCGTCGCTTCGCTGCCGCAGGTGGACTTCCCCGCGATCTCGGTCAGCGCCAACCTGCCGGGCGCCAGCCCCGACACCATGGCCACCAGCGTGGCGACGCCGCTGGAGCGCCGGCTCGGGGTGATCGCGGGCGTCAACGAGATGACCTCCAGCAGCGGCAACGGATCGACCCGCATCAGCCTGCAGTTCGACCTGAACCGCAACATCGATGCGGCGGCACGCGAGGTGCAGGCCGCCATCAATGCCACCCGGGCCGACCTGCCGCCCAACCTGCGCAGCAACCCGACCTACCGCAAGGCCAACCCCTCGACCTCGCCGGTGATCATCCTGGCGCTGACCTCACCCACCCGTTCGCCCGGCCAGATCTACGATGCGGTGTCGAACGTGGTGCAGCAGAAGCTGGCGCAGGTCCAGGGCGTGGGCGACGTCGAGCTCGGCGGCGGGTCGCTGCCGGCGGTGCGGGTCGACCTGCTGCCCTTCGCGCTGAACAGGTACGGCATCGGCACCGAAGACGTTCGCGCGGCGCTGCAGGCCAGCAGCGCCAACCGGCCCAAGGGCGACATCGTCGCTGCCGGCCGGCGCTTGCAGATCTACACCGGGGTCGGCCCGGACGGCAGCGGACTTCCGGCGCTTGCGCAGGCCCGTGGGGGCAAAGCTTCCGCGGCTGACTACAGGGATATGGTCGTCGCATGGCGCACCGGCGCGGCTGTGCGCTTGTCGGATGTGGCAACCGTGACCGACAGCGTCGAAAACATCAACACGCTGGGCCTGTTCAACGGCGAACCGGCCGTGGTCGTGCTGGTCACGCTGCAACCGGGCGCCAACGTGATCCAGACGGTCGACGGAGTTCGCGCGCTGCTGCCCAAGCTGCAGGCGCAGCTGCCGGCGGACATCAAGCTGGCCGTGGCCTCGGACCGCACCGTCTCGATCCGTTCGGCGCTGCGCGACGTCGAGACCACGCTCGTGATCGCCATCGCGCTGGTGGTCCTGGTGGTAAGCGCCTTCCTGCGCAACGTCCGCGCCACGGTCATTCCCGCGGTCGCGACCGTCGTGTCGCTGCTGGGCACCTTCGGCGTGATGTACCTGCTGGGCTTTTCGCTGAACAACCTGTCGCTGATGGCGCTCACCGTGGCAACCGGCTTCGTGGTCGACGACGCCATCGTGGTGCTCGAAAACACCACCCGCCACCTCGAGCAGGGAATGGACCGGTTTGCCGCGGCGCTGCTGGGCGCGCGCGAGGTCGGATTCACCGTGCTGTCGATCAGCCTGTCCCTGGTGGCGGTGTTCATCCCGTTGCTGTTCATGGGCGGCCAGGTCGGCCGCCTGTTCCGCGAATTCGCCGTCACGCTGTCGGCCGCGGTGATGATCTCGCTGGTTATTTCGCTGACGACGACGCCCATGATGTGCGCGTGGCTGCTGCGGCCTCACCAGGAAGGGAAGCCGCCCGGGCGCCTCGCACGGCTGTTCGAGCGCGGTTTTCGCGGCTTGCACCGCAGCTACGAATACAGCCTCGACTGGGCGCTGCATGCACGCTGGTTCGTGCTGCTGATCCTGGCACTGGTGGTGGCGCTCAACGGCTACCTGTTCGTCAAGGTGCCCAAGGGCTTTTTCCCGCAGCAGGACACGGGCCAGATCAATGGCGGGCTGCGGGCCGACCAGAGCATTTCGTTCCAGGCGATGCAGGACAAGCTGCGCGACCTCGTCAACATCATCCGCGCCGACCCGGCGGTGGACACGGTGGTCGGCTTCACCGGCGGCTCGCGCGCGGGCGGTGGCTTCATGTTCATCACGCTCAAGCCGGCCTCGCAGCGCACCGACAAGGGCAGCGCCGTGATCGCGCGGCTGCGGCCTCAACTGGCCAGGGTCACGGGGATCTCGATCTTCCTGAATCCGGTGCAGGACCTGCGGATGGGCGGCCGCTCGAGCAATTCGACCTACCAGTACACGCTCAAGAGCGACAACGTGGCCGACCTGAGGCTGTGGGCCACGCGCCTGGCCGACGCGATGAAGCAGCAGGAAGCACTGGTCGAAGTGGACACCGACCAACAGGAAAACGGCATCGAGAGTTATGTCCAGGTCGACAAGGACAGCGCGTCGCGGCTTGGCATCACCTCGCGCGACGTCGACAGCGCGCTCTACAACGGCTTTGGCCAGCGCCAGGTTGCCACCATCTACGGCGAGCTGAACCAGTACCGCGTCATCATGGGTGTGGCGCCGCAGTTCACGCGCAGCCCCGAGTCGCTCAAGGACATCTACCTGCCGTCGCGGCTCCCCGCCGGCCAGGCAACGCCGTCCGCCACCGGCATCGCTGCGCCCGTGGCGCCTGCATCCACCGGCCCGGTCAATCCGGGACTGCGCGACCAGGCCACCGGCTCGCCGGTGAGCAGCTCGGCCCGCACCATGGTGCCGCTGGCGGCGATCGCGAGGTTTTCCGAACGGCCGACCGCCAGCTCGGTCAACCACCAGGACGCGGAGCTCGCCACCACGGTGTCGTATAACCTGGCCGAGGGCCGCACTCTGGCTGACGGTCAGGCGGCGGTGCGCGAGGCCGAGGCGTCGATCGGCATGCCGATCAATGTCCGCGGCAGCTTCCAGGGCACGGCGCGGGCGGCGCAGGATTCGCAGCAGGAGCAGCCGATGCTGATCCTGGCGGCGATCGTCGTCATCTACATCGTGCTGGGCGTGCTCTACGAGAGCCTGGTCCATCCTGTCACGGTGCTCTCGACGCTGCCCTCGGCTGGTGTCGGCGCGGTGCTGGCGCTGATGCTGTTCGGCCTGGATTTTTCGATCATGGCGCTGATCGGCCTGTTCCTGCTGATTGGCATCGTCAAGAAGAACGCGATCCTGATCATCGACTTCGCGCTGGACGCCGAGCGCTCGCGCGGGCTGTCGCCGGTGCAGGCCGTGCGCGAAGCCTGCCTGCTGCGTTTCCGTCCGATCCTGATGACCACGCTGGCAGCCATCCTGGGCGCCCTGCCGCTGGTCATCGGCTTCGGTGAGGGATCCGAACTGCGCCGGCCGCTGGGCATCGCCATCATCGGCGGGCTGATTGTCAGCCAGGTGCTGACGCTGCTCACCACGCCGGTGGTCTACCTCATGCTCGACAAACTGCGCCGGCGCAGCCCGCTGGAGCGCGAGTTCGGCCGCCACCACCAACCGCAACCTGCCTGACGCCCATGCACCAATGTTTCCGCGCTTCAATCCTGGTGCCGGTCCTTGCACTGGCCCTGGCCGGCTGCGCCGCCGTCGGCCCCACCTACCAGCGGCCCGGGGTCGACACGCCGGTCGCCTTCAAGGAAGGGCAGGGCGCCTGGGTGCCGGCCACTCCCGCCGACACCCTGGAGCGTGGCCCCTGGTGGGCGCTGTTCGGCGACCCGGTGCTCGGCGCTTTGGCGGAGCGGGTGGCTGTCGACAACCAGACCGTCGCGCAGGCGGTGGCCGGCTACGCGCAGGCCCGGGCGCTCACGGCGCAGCAACGTGCGTCCCTGTTCCCGCAGGTGAACCTGAATCTGGGCGCGAACCGGCGTGGCGCAGGGGGTGATACACCGAGCAGCAGCAGCTACCAGGTCAGCATCGGCGGCAGCTGGGAGCCCGACGTCTGGGGCCGCCTCGGCCGGGGCGTCGATGCGGCCCGGGCCGGCGAGCAGGCCAGCGCCGCGGACCTGGCGGCTGCGCGCCTGTCGGCGCAAGGCGAGCTGGCGGCCGACTACTTCGGTTTGCGCGGGCTGGACGCGCAGCGCAGCCTGCTGACCGAAACCATCGCCGGTTACCAGCGCAACCTGCAGATCACGCAGAACCGCTACAGCGCCGGCATCGTCGCGCGCACCGACGTGCTGCAGGCGCAGACGGCGCTGGCCAATGCGCAGGCCGATGCGCTGACGCTGGAGCGCCAGCGGGCCCAGCTGGAACACGCGATCGCGGTGCTGGTGGGGGTGGCGCCCGCCAGCTTCAGCCTGGCGGCGAGCCCGGCGTGGGCCATCGACCTGCCCGCGGTGCCGGTGACAGTGCCGTCCACGCTGTTGCAGCGACGTCCCGACATCGCGGCCGCCGAGCGGCGCGTGGCGTCGGCCAACGAGCAGATCGGCATTGCCCAGGCCGCGTACTACCCGAGCCTGGCGCTGAGCGGTTCGGCCGGGCTGGGCGCGGCGACCATCGGCGAGCTGTTCAACGCGTCGAGCCTGGTGTGGTCGCTGGGCGCGTCGCTGGCGCAGGCGATTTTCAACGGCGGCCTGACCGGCGCCCGGGTCGAGGCGGCGCGCGCGTCTGCCGAGGCCGCTGCGGCCCGATACCGGCAGACCGTGCTGGCGGCCTTCGAAGCAGTCGAGGACCAGCTGGTCGCGTCGCGCGTGCTGCAGCAGCAGTTGTCGCTGCGCGAGCAGGCCTCGCAGGCGGCGACGCTGGTGGAGCAGCAGGTGCTCAATCGCTATACGGCCGGCCAGGTGAGCTACACCGAAGTCATCACGGCGCAGACGACCGCGTTGAACGCGCGCCGCGCGCTGGTACAGCAGCAATCCGACCGGCAGACGGCGGCGGTGGCGCTGATCCAGGTGCTGGGCGGCGGCTGGTCGGGCCTTTAGCGCAGCGAAGAACTCGACAAACAGGCCTGGAGAAGGGCGCTCGCCAGCGGCGGGCTCTCCCAGCTGTCAAGATTCGCGCTGAGGCTTTTCCGGAGCTGGTGCGCGCTTAGCGTTCCCCCAGCACGTGCAGCATCAATTCGCGACGGTGGCCGTGCCTTCGATGCTCCCAGAGGTAGATTCCCTGCCAGGTGCCCAGCGCCAACGTGCCGCCTTGAACGGGAACGGCCAGGTTAACGGCGGTGAGCGCAGTGCGCACGTGTGCGGGCATGTCGTCCGGCCCCTCGTCCTGGTGGCGGAACAGCGCATCGCCATCGGGCACCAGCCGGGCAAAGAAACGTTCCAGGTCAGCGCGTACCGTCGGGTCCGCATTCTCCTGCACCAGCAGGCTGGCCGAGGTATGGCGAAGGAAGAGATTGACGAGACCGCGGACGACTCCGCTGGCCGCGACCTGTTCGTGAACGCGTTCGGTGATGTCCACGAGGCCGCGCCCTGAGGTGGGGATGGCGATCGTCGCGAGATATTGCTGCATGCAGGCATGGTAAGACGGCCCCGCCGCAGGTTGGAGATCGTGCGCGAATGTGGCAGCGGCGCATGCTGCCGGGAATGTCGATGGAACGGGTGACTCCTGCTTTTCCCCCCGAGGCTCCAGCCGAGCGCTTTCTTGAGTCGCTTG
>JANXVP010000519.1 GCA_025351615.1 Ramlibacter sp.
GAAATGAACCGCCTTGAGTTCGCCGATGCGCTTGTCCAGCTCCTCCACGTTCAGCGTGGGCGCCACCCAGCTCGACAGGTTGGCCGTTGGCGTCTGCGATGCGCCTTTGCTGAGGTTCTGCAGGAAGTCGAAGCCAGGAACGAATTTCCCGAAGCCGAAGTTCTGTTGGTCGCTCATCTGGCGCTCCTGTAGTCTGGTCCCTGGCAGCTTACCCCAATGGCAGCGCCACCGGCGCCGCGCCCGCGTCAGCGCTTGCGCGTGTCGGCGTGGGCGCCGCCTGCGCCGGCCGCGGATGGGCTCACCCGCAAATTTGTCTCGACCCGGCTCTCGACGCCGCGGCTGTCCTGCAGCACCAGTGTCAACGGCACGCTGCTGCCGGCAAGCAAGGGCCGCTTCAGGTCCATCAACATTAGGTGCAGGCCGCCCGGCTTGAGCTCCACGGTCTTGCCTGCAGGCAGCTCGAGCGCCTTGACCGGACGCATCGTCATCACCTCGCCATCCATTTTCATTTCATGGACCTCGGCGACGCCGGCCACCGGCGATGACACGCGCACCAGGCGCAGGCTTCTTTGCGCGGTCAGCTTCATGTAGCCGCCCGTGCCCTGCTGGCCAGGAACGCTGGGGCGCACCCATGCCTGCTCGACCTGCACAGCAGCGGAAGCCTGCACCTGTGCGGTGACCACAGAAAAAAATCCGGAAGCGGCCATCGAGGCCAGCAGACGCATTATTGTTTTGACGGCGATGTTCATGGGATGCAGCTGCACGGTGGTGCTGCCAGATGGGCGTTGAGAAGCGGGATTGGTTCGGCCACGGATTATCGCCCGCCAGTCCAGAAGCGGCTTTCATTGCGGGAAGGTGAGACGTGGGAGGGTCTGCTGCGGTGCAAAACAATGTTTTTCGCCGACCTTTTGGACAGCTCCACGGCCTTGTTTCTGGACTTCGATGGCACGCTGGTGGACATTGCAGACCAGCCTGACGAGATCGAAGTCCCCTCCAGCCTGGTGCAGACGCTGATGTCCCTGAATCAGTACCTGGGCGGCGCGATCGCCGTGGTTTCAGGGCGGCCGATCCGGCAGATCGACGGATTCCTGGGGCCACTGCGGGTCGCCGCCGCCGGAGTGCACGGCACCGAGAGGCGCAGCGCCAGCGGGGTAATGACGCTGTTATCCACCCATCCGATGGACGCCGTCGAGCAGGCCGCCCGAGCGCTCGCGGCGCAGAACGCCGGCTTGCTGGTGGAAGGCAAGCGCGGCTCCATCGCACTGCATTAGCGGCAGGCGCCGGAACTTGAAGCGGTCTGCGTGGAAACAATGCAGGCGGCGGTGCAGGCCTCGCCCGGCGTCACTCTGATCCGGGGAAAGATGGTCGTCGAGGCCAAGCCGGGCGGCGCCAGCAAGGGCGGCGCCATCGAGAGCTTCATGCGAGAACCGCCTTTTGCCGACCGCACACCGCTGTTCGTTGGCGACGACATCACGGACGAGGTCGGATTTTCCAGCGTGCAGCGCATGGGCGGCCTCGGCGTCAAGGTCGGCAGCGGACCGAGCGCGGCCTGACAGCGAATCGCAACGCCGGAGCAGTTCCGCAGGGAACTCCAGGATGCCGTCGCTGCGCGGACCGGGAGGGCCATCGCATGAGCCACCCAACCGCTCACGGGTGGCATCCCGCGAACCGCATGGTGCAGGTCAGGCAATGAGCGCCGCCGAAACCGTCAAGCCGTCGCTGAATCTCGGCGTCATCGGCAACTGCGCCTACAGCGCCCTGATCGACGACCGCGGCAGCATCGTCTGGAACTGCCTGCCGCGCTTCGACGGCGACCCGGTGTTCAATGCGCTGCTGGACCCGGGCGACGACGGCGGCTTCTGGTCGTTCGAGATCGAGAACTTCGAACGCAGCGAACAGTTCTATCGCCCCAACACCGCCATCCTGCACACGCGGCTGTTCGACCGGCAGGGCCAGGGGATCGAGATCTGCGACTTTGCGCCGCGCTTCGTCAGCCGGGACCGCCTGTTCCGGCCGCTCACGCTGGTGCGGCGCGTGAAGGTGATCGCCGGGGCGCCCCGCATGCGCGTGCTGCTGCGGCCGCGGTTCGACTGGGGCCGGCAACGGCCATCGATCACGCAGGGCAGCCACCACGTGCGCTATCTTGGTGCCAGCATGACGCTGCGCCTGACCAGCGACTCGCCGTTGCACTATGTACTCGCCGGGACGTTGTTCGTGGCGGACCGGAC
>JANXVP010000545.1 GCA_025351615.1 Ramlibacter sp.
GGGTCGATCTTCCGGCGGATGTTGCGCGTGCCGCTCTGGCGCAGGATGCCCGCCGTCGTCGGCTCCGTCACGCCCGCACTATGGCATTTGACGCAGACCTCGTACTCGAAGTTGGGAGTGCCGATGGTGGAGCCGCCGACCGTGAGGCCCTTCACCCCCAGCAGCGCGCCCGCGACGCTCGGTGCAACAGCAGCGGCCCCGGTTGCGACATGCGGGTTGTGGCAATCGGTGCAGGCAACATGGCGGTTCATCGCGAGCGGGTTTTCATTGGATTCATGCACCCAGGGACTGTTCTCGATCGGATGATGCGAAAGCTTGCTGAACTCGGCCTCGACATTCTTGGCAGCGACCGTGCCGCCATGGCAGATGGTGCAGTTGGTCGGCTCCGTTGCACGGGCCAGTAGCGGTTTCATCGCCGGACTGGGCGCGCCGTGCGAACGGTGGCAGTCGTAACAGGCATTGTCTGCAACGGTGCCGAACGCGCCGGGCGGCCAGGGGTTTGCACCGGTGCCGTTCCAGGTGGCGTTCGACGTGGCATGGATCGAACTTTTCCAGTTCCTCAGACGATGGCATGCGGTGCACAGCGCGCCGGCGCGATTGTCTGCGCGCAGGAAATTCGGCTGCCTGTCCTCGTGCGGGTCGTGGCAACTGGTGCATTGGAGCTGGCTTTGGGGATCAAGCGGCGCTTCGGCAGGAAGCCCCCGCGGATCGGCGAGCTCCTGGCGCTTCTGTGTCAACGCGATGTCATAGGTGAAGGAAATTGGATGGTCACGTGACAGATCCGTGCCCAATACACTGCCGCCGGCGAGCACGCTGAGGGCCAGGGGCGGGCCCTTGGGCGTCTGGCGCAGGGTCTCCAGCGCCACAGTGCCGTCGTGGCACGACAGACAGAGCAGCGAGCTGCCGGTTGGCTGGTTTAGGCTCGCCTTCAGCGTGCTGCTGGCGTAGATCTGGTAGGTGGCTCCGGACAGCTCGTGGTTCCACATGCCGATCGATGGTTTGGCGTTATGCGGCGTATGGCAAAAGACGCAGAGGCCAGCCGGCGCGGTGGTCTTGATCTTTCCGGGACCGCTGGGTGTGAGGTTGTGCTTGGTGTGCGCGACCTGGGTCTGCGCCTGGCTCACGGAGGACAGCGCGCAGCAGCCGGCCAGCAGCAACGCCAGCCAGCCTGATACTTTGACCGGGAAACTCATTGAGGCTTCTCCCTTGACGGATCAGCATTGACGAGAAAGTGTTGGACCCGCCGGTTGTGGGCGTCCGCGATAAAGATCTCGTTGCGAGGATTGATGAAGATGCCGCCAGGCAGCCAGAACTGGCCGGGTAAAGCGCCGCGTTCGCCGAAGCCGAGCAGAAGCCTGCCGTCGCGTTCGAAGATCTGCACCGCGCTGAATAGCGCATCGACGACGAAGACATGGCCGTCGCGGTCGGCGGCGACTCCCTTGGGAGCCGCCAGGTCGCCCGAGCCGTCGCCATGGTGGCCGAATTTCCAGAGAAAGCGCCCGTCGGCGTCGAAGGCCTGGACGCGGAAGTTGAGCGCGTCGCTCACCAGCAGCGTCCCCGCCGGGTCGAGCGCCAGGTGCGTCGGATAGTTGAAATCGCCGTCGCCGCCGCCGGCCTGGCCCCAGCTTCGGATCGACGCGAGGTTCGGACCGAACACGACGATCCTCTGGCTGGCCGAATCGGCGACATACAGGCGCTGGCTTGCCGGGTCGTAGGCCAGGCCAGCCGGGCGCTCCAGCCCCGCAGGTGCGGCGACGCCGATCAGCTCGCCGGCGCGGTTCAGCAGAAAGACGGCCTTCAGGCGCGAGTCCGCGACGAACACCGCGCCATCGGGTCGCACCGCGACGGCCACGGGCGATTCCAGCGCGGCCTGGCCGACGCGAACAAGCTTGATCGTCTGGTTCTTCGCGGCATCGAGGATCCACAGGGCTCGCGCGCCCGGGTCGGCGACGTACAACACGCCCTGGTGCTCCGCGACGCCCGTGGGACGAATGAAATGTTCGTCGCCGCTGCCTGTGAAGACCTCGATCAGGCGCCGGAAGCCGGATTTCGTGATGCCCCAATCCTGCGGCCCGGTGACGCTTCCCGCATAGCGGATGCGGGCCGGGTCCGGCGGGCTGGGCCAGATGGGCACTTGTGCGTCGGCCTGCAAGGCGAGCTTGGGCGACGCCACTGTGCCGCACCCGGCAAAGGGGAGGGCGAGCAAGGCCGCGAGCAGCAGTGCGGCAACGGAGAAAGTTCGGGCAATAGTCATAAGTTACGCACCACGACAAAAGATAGCTGCCAGTTGTTCAATTCGGAGCCGCCGCGAATGCGCTGCGTCAGACCGAGCGCGGATGTCAGCAAGAGTTGGCCGTACTTCAGCTGTGCGCGCAGGCCGGCCTCGCTCACCGTTTCAGTGGGCTGCAAGTTGCTCTTCAAGTAGCGCAGCCCGGCATGCGCGTTCATCGACAAGCCGCCGTCGGCCCAGCTTGCGGTCAGGTTGGTTGCGCGCGCATCGCTGCGGCGCGAGGGCAGCTGGTAATTGGTCAGGGTCCAATCGGAGTTGACGGAGAGCCCCAGGTTGGGTGCGAACTTGTACGTGGCAGATTGATAATAGCGCCGCTCGGTGTAGGAAAGCTGCGTGGCACGGGATCTCAGATAGGCGGACCCAAGGCCGCCTTGCAAGCTTTTCCAGGTCCCGCGCAAATCGACTTGCGCGCTGTCATTGCGGAAACTCTGCAGGAAGCGGCTGTCCTCGCCCCCCAGCAGAGTGACTTTGGACTCGTTGTGGGCGGCGGACAATGAGACCCAGCCGAAATTCATTGTTGCGCGTAGCGCCTTGCTTGCCGTGCCGTATTTGAGGCTGGGCGCGATCGCGTAGGTGTAACTGACCGCAAGCGGATCGCCGGCAAGGATGACCGAGCTGGTCAGGAGGGGGACGATACGGGTCAGATTGCCTTCCTGGACCAGCTCGTAATCGACGCCCAGCTCGGTCGGCAGGCGCGCGCCGTTGCGCGTGTCCACCACCAGGATGCTCGCTGTCACTGCAAAGGCCTGGTTGAGCAGGAAACCGGCGCCTGCGCCGAGCGCGGCGGGCGCGGCTTGCGTCTCGTCGGTGACGTTGACCTGAGTGCCCACCATATGGGTCTCGGTCAGTTGGTAGCTGCCGTCGGCGCCGACGACCAGTTTCCCCTGCCACGGCAAGCTGCTCTCATAGCGGTATTTGAGGCCGCCGGCCATATTGTCGATTCGGCCGGAGGGCAGCAGCTGTCGTTTCACCAGCGCGAAGGACCCGAGATTCTGGTAAGGCTGGTACTGCGCGGTCATCGAGCCGCTTTGGCTCAGGCTGGGCCCGCTGAGCGCTGTTTCAAGCCGCGAGAGTTGATAGCTGTAGTCGGTCGACAGATTGCTCTGGTGCGCGATATGCAGGTGCTCGTTCACCGAGAGCAGGGAGAGCGAGCTTGAACCGATGCGGCTCATGTAGTTCAAGCGCGAATCCCAGCGCCGGTTGAGCGTCGGCCCGAAGTCCCCGCTATAGCTCAGACTGGCGCTTTTGCCGCGATAGCTACCGTTCTTCGCGACCTGGTCCTTGATGTCGTTGAATTCGAATTGCCAGTCGAGGTCGGCTGTTTCATAGCCTTTGTGCCCTACATGGCTCAGGGTGTTGCGCAGCTCGTCTTGCCGCGAGCTGCCCAGGCCGAGCGCACTGGAGGAGAGCTGCTGGAGATGCTGATGCTCGAGCCGCAGCGTGGCGCTGAGATACGGAAAGCCCAGATCCTTCAGCGGACTCCCTTCATTGAGCCGCAGGGTGGCACCGCGGTTGGTCGTCAGGGTTTCCACGCGACCGAAAGGCTGGAGGGTCGTGGTCCTGGAACGGTTGGCAAACAGCGATCCACCATAGGGCAGGTCGTTCAGGATGCCGGCATCGAAGGAGTAGCCGAGCAGCTTTGATTTCACGGATTCGACCGACTCCCCGGAACTCGCCTTTTGCTGGTCCAGCCCGAGTGTGAGGCCCAGGCTGCCGGTCAGCAACTCGGGGGCAAGCACGTAGAAGCCGTTATTGCGGATTGTGAATTGCTGCGACGTGCTGCGCTGCGTGAGGGGGGGCTCCGCGATCCCGTCGGTGCGCACGGAGTCGCGACTCAGGCTGTACGTGGCCTGGACCGATCCATCCCAGCTGCCTGGAACCAGGATGCCCAGCGTCTGGGCTGCAACCCGGCCCCCGGCCAGCAGGGCAAGCAGGATCAGGGGCCGGCCTCGGAACCTGCGCGCACGCTTGCCCATTATTTATGACAGCGCTGGCAAGACTCGAAAGTCGGGCCAAAGGCGACCGTTTCGTTGTGGCACGTGCCGCAAAACTTGCCGCCGCTGATCGCATCCATGTTCACTTCATTCGCGCCTGCCTTCATCGCGAAGATGGAATCGTGACAGACGTAGCACTTGAACTGCATACGGTGCACGAAATGAGGAAACGTTGCCGGCGGATACTCGTTGCCTTCCTGGGTCTTGCGCACGAAGAGGATATCGCCGAACTCTGCTGCGACGTTGGACGACGCCAGCAGGGCCGACAGCAGCAGCACGCACAACCGGAATGTCTCTTTCCTCATTGGGGCATCGACAAATGGCAGCGCGGACAGGCGGTGACGGGGTCGAAGGCAACCCGGCCGTGACAACGCCCGCAATATTCGCCGGCGAAGATTTTTTCCATGGTGATCGGATCTCCGCCTTTTTCCATCTTGAAGATGGCCGGATGACAGTTCGCGCAGGCGAGCAGTTGGGTGTGGGCCTTGTGCGGATAGGTTGCCTTGAAATCCGGCAAGTCCTTCGGGATCAGTTCGACGTCCATGTCGAACACCGGTCCATCCTCGGCCTTGGCATCGAGTCCGGGTTTTGGCGTGATCAGGTTCTCGTTCAGGGCCTTGACCCAATCAGTACCGCCGGCCGCCTCCTTCGGCAAGAGTTCCAGCTTTGACGGCCAGTCGGCTTTGGTCGGCGCCACCAGCAGGTATTCCATCAGTTTTTCGTGGAAGGGCTGGTACTCCGGTCGGCGCAAACCGTGCACGACTGGCTTGGCCACCAGCGCCGGCCCCAGCACCGCCGGCAGCAGCGGCGAATTGCTGCACGCGCTCAGCAACCATCCAACGGCGGCCAGCCCGACGGCGACGACCCCCACCAACCGTCGCCATTGGCTAGTCGTCCTGCCGCCAGGGAGAGGCGCCACGCCATTGATCACACCGGTCTGCGATGCAACCCGGCAATGCCGATCGGAGGTCATCCTGC
>JANXVP010000572.1 GCA_025351615.1 Ramlibacter sp.
CCAGGATCATTCCCGAGGCAGAACTCGAGACCTACGGCAGCGACGACAGCCGCCTGCCCATGTCGGGAATGGCAACGTACACGCCCGGCATGGAGATCTCCGGCGGTTCGCTCGGACAGGGTCTGCCGATCTCGGTCGGCATGGCGCTGGGTCTGCGCCTGAAGAAGAACCCGGCCTTCGTCTACAACTCGATGTCCGATGGCGAACTGGACGAAGGATCGACCTGGGAGGCTGCCATGGGCGCGGCGCACCATCGCCTGTCGAACCTGATCTGCCTGATCGACATCAACAACCAGCAGGCCGATGGACCGTCCGGGAAGATCATGGGCTTCGAACCGCTGGCCGCCAAATGGGCAGCGTTCGGGTGGCACGTGCAGCGCGTCGACGGCAACGACCTGCCAGCCGTCATCGCCGCGTTCGACGCGGCGCGTGCACTGAAGGAAGACAAGCCCCGCGTGATCCTCTTCGACACCTTGATGGGCAAGGGCGTGCCGTTCCTCGAGACACGCGACAAGAATCACTTCATCCGCGTGGATCCGCCGGAATGGCAGCAGGCCATCGCCCATGTCGACGCCACTCAAACCGAAGGAGTTGCACGATGAGCGCCACAGCCCAAAGCAAGCCGCGGCTCACCACCTCGGCGATGATTGCCTCGATTGCCAGCGAGGGCCAACGTGTCAAGGCGGCGCCCTTCGGCAAGGCCCTGGTCGAGCTCGCGCGCGATCGCCCGGAGATCGTCGGCATGACCGCCGACCTCGCGAAGTACACCGACCTGCACTTGTTCGCGCAGGCCTATCCGGAGCGCTTCTTCCAGATGGGGATGGCCGAGCAGTTGCTGATGGCCGCAGCCGGCGGCATGGCGAAGGAAGGCTTCATCCCCTTCGCGACGACCTACGCCGTCTTCGGCACGCGCCGCGCGTACGACTTTGTGCACCAGGTGATCGCCGAGGAGCATCTGAATGTCAAGATGTGCTGCGCGCTGCCGGGGTTGACCAGCGGCTACGGGCCGAGCCACCAGGCGACCGACGATCTGGCAATGATGCGCGGCATCCCGGGACTGACGATCATCGACCCGTGCGATGCGCTCGACATCGAGCAGGCGGTGCCGCAGATGGCCGACCATGCCGGCCCGGTTTACATGCGCCTGCTTCGCGGCAACGTGCCGCTGGTGCTGGACGAGTACGACTACAAGTTCGAGCTGGGCAAGGCCAAGTTGCTGTGCGACGGCAAGAGCGTGCTGATGATCGCGAGCGGCTTCATGACAATGCGCTCGCTGGAGGCCGCGCGGCAACTGCAGGCCGATGGCGTGGGCGTCGCGGTGCTTCACGTCCCGACGATCAAGCCGCTCGACGAGGCGACGATCCTTGCCGAGGTGCGGCGGTCGGCGCGGCTCGTCGTCGTGGCAGAGAACCACTCCGTGATCGGCGGCCTGGGAGAGGCGGTCGCGAGCCTCCTGATGCGCTCGGGCGTCGCGACGGCATTCCGCCAGATCGGCTTGCCCGATGCGTTCCTGGATGCGGGTGCGTTGCCGACGTTGCACGACCGCTACGGCATTTCCGCTCAGGCGATCGGCCAGCAGCTCAAGGGCTGGCTCTGATCTTTGACGGCGACGCATCCACCCTCGCCAACAGCAAGACACAGCCACGCAAGGAGAACACGATGAAGGTGACTTTTATAGGTGTCGGCGCCATTGGTTTGCCGATGGCGCTTCAAATCCAGAGCGCGGGACACGACGTCACGGGCGTCGACGTGGTGGACGCGGTGATCGCCACCGCGAAGGCTAGCGGCATCGAGACGGTCAACAACTTTTCTGCAGCACCGGCCGCCGATGTCGTTGTGGTGATGGTCGCCACGCCGGACCAGCTGGCCGGGCTCGTCGGCGGGATCACGGACCGGGTGCGTGGCCAGCTGTGGCTGATCATGTCCACCATCGGGCCGCAGTCCGTGCGCGAACAGGGCGCCATCCTTCAGCGTGCGGGCGCACGGGTCGTCGACGCGCCGGTCACCGGAGGCGTGGCCCGCGCCAGGACCGGCGCACTGGTCATCTTCGCTGCCGGCACGCCGGCGGACGTGGCGTCTGCCGCGCCGGTCCTGGACGCGCTGGGAACGGTACGCATGACGGGGCAGCGGCTTGGCGACGGTCAAAGCATCAAGGTGGTGAATCAGCATCTTTGCTCGGTCCACATCGCTGCAGCTGCAGAGGCCCTCAGCCTCGCGCGCTCACTGGGTCTC
>JANXVP010000574.1 GCA_025351615.1 Ramlibacter sp.
CCGAGGGTTGCTTCTTCAGCTTGATTTCAGGGTTGCAGTTGACGGGCGACACGAAGCAGCTGTGGTCCGAACGGGGCGGAGACGGCAGAAAGCCTCCGCCATGGGCGGCCAGCACCTTGAGCCCGGGAAACTTGTCCAGCGTGCCATCCATGATCAGGTGCTGCAGGGCAATCGTCGTGTCGAGCGGATTGCCGATCACGTTGGACAGCCAGCCGTTGCCGCGGAAACGCCGGTTCAGTTCCGGCGTGCTTTGGGGATGGATGAAGAGCACGGCCCCGAGCTCCTCAGCCTTGGCCCAGACCGGATGGAATTTTGGGTCGGAGAAATCCTCGCCGTTGACGCTGCCGCCGATGGCCGCACCCTTCAGGCCGAACTTCCTGACCGCCTCCTCGAGCAGCTGCACCGCCACTTGCGGGTTCTGCAGCGGCAGCGAGGCAAACGCGGCGAAGCGGTCCGGCTTGCGTGTGCAGAGCTCAGCAAGCCTCTCGTTCTGCACCCTGCAAACCTGCCGGGCGAGGTCCACGTCCTGCTTGTACCAGAACGGGTTGATGCCGAGCACCTGCATGTCGATGCCCATGTCGTCCATCGACTTGAGACGTTCCTCCAAGACGATGAAATGCTCCGGTCCGCCCTTTACTGGCGAGAGCACATCCTTCACCTGAAGCTTTGCGACGTCCAGCGCTTCCTGGAAGAAGCAGTGCGCGTGCACGTCGATCGTCTTGACGCGGGTACGGCGCCGCGCGGGGGACGGTGCCGCCGGCGCGGGCTGGGCCTGGGCCGGGTTCTGAAGGAGTGCGCAGCTGCAGAACATCAGGCCCCCGAGCGCGCCGCCCGTCCCGGCGAGGAATGACCTACGGTGCAAGTGATTCAACGGCGTGTCTCCTTGTATCGTTCGTTGAGCGATGAGCGCATGAAGGCGGAGAAAATGCTACACCGAGGCGAGAGCAGCCCATGGGAGGACAAACCCTGTCGGGCCGCGCCTGGCCAGCATCGACGGCCCAATGTCGATGAACGATCCAGCGTCGGGCCGGCGGTCTATACGAGAAGCATCGAGTGAAAAGCCAGAGTTGCATGCACGCACCATTGCTGCGAGAAGGCTATCGCGCTGTCGGTGTCACCATCGTGCTTCTATAGGATCGTGTCATAAATGCTGCTTGCGTTGCTCAACCGTGCCTGACGGGACAACACTTGCTGAATGCCGGCAGCTCTAATCTTACTGTGTCACAAGAGAAACTTTTCGCTTGCGCGGCCGCAGCACGGACACTGCCCGAGTCGGGCGATCAGCTGGTAGCTCAGTTGTTGGCGCAGCGTCGTGATTGAGGTCGCGACGTGACGCTGCGCGCGCAGGACTGCCGCGGGGGATGTAATCCTCGGGAAGGGCAGGCACTTTGCGTTCGATGAAGTTTTTTTTACCGCCAACAGGCTTGTCGGCGATGAGGCGTTGTGCCATCAGGAACCCGTACGCCGCGGTGCTCAACGCGGCATGGTGGTGGAACCCTCGCCAGCCCCTTCCTTCGTAGTGCCCGAGGCCGAAGTCCTGCTTTAGATCCTGGTAGTCGCGCTCGATGCGCCATCGCTGGTGGGCGATGCTGACTAACTCGTCGATCGGCGTGTTCTCTGGCAGGGTAGACAGGAAGTACTTGCTGGGCTCGTCCTGGCCCGCCGGCCATTCGATCAGCAGCCACTGCTCCGGGCGCAGGCGTGCCTTTCCGACATTGCCTCCAGCATGACGCACCCGCACGGCGGCGAAGCGCCCGCTCAGTGTGTCGTTGGTTCCCTGGCGCCAGCGAACGTTACGGAACGCTCGCTCGGGCAGTGATTGCGCCAGTGCTTTGACGCTCATGGGCTGAAGCGCTGGCGTGCGCCTGGGCATCACGGGTGGACGTCCCATCCCGCTGTAGGGTCTGGGCGGCAGCGGCTTGACCCCGGGCGGACAGACCACGACGGCGCAAGTGACCCCCACCGCATAGGGCAAGCCCATGTCGCTGAGCGCCTGACGAAAGGCGTTGTCCACGCCGTAACCCGCATCGGCAAGTACACAGTAGTGCGGCGCGCCCTGCGCCAGCAAAGCGCGCAACTGTTGCAGCGCAATTTGAGTCTTCGTCGCAAAGCGCACCTCCTGGGGCACGCCGGCCTTGGCGCGGCGCCGGGGGTCCGCCGCCCAATCTTCGGGCAGGTACAGCTGCCAAGCCACCGGCAAGCTGCCTTGGTTGCTCGCCAGCGAGATGCTCACAGCCACTTGGCAGTTGTCCTGCTTGCCGAGCATCCCGCAGTACTGGCGGGTAACTCCCACCGAATGGCGGCCCTTCTTTGGAAACCCCGTGTCATCAATGATCCACCAGCCGCCCTCGGTGAAATCCATCTTGGGTATCACCCATTGGCTCACCCGGCGAAGCATTTCGTCGTGAGACCACTCGGCCTTGGCCACGAAATGGTGCAACGCCTGGTGCCGGGCACTCGCGTGCATCGGATCGACCCGAGCGGCCATGGGCTCCACGCTCTTGCGCGAAAGAGGAAGCATTAAGCCCGTGCAGTAACCACGAAGTCCCGCGTGCCGGTCGACGTGACCGAGCCCTTCGCTCAAGTGTTCGAGGTACTGATCAAAGCGCTCGGCTGCATTCATCGACCCTCCGTCACGAAAACGAGAAGATCGCACTATATCATTTATGACACAGTAAGACTAGCGCGATAGAAGCTAAGGAACAGAGAAGTGGCTGCGCAAATCTGAACAGCGCGATAAGTGGGAACTCTGGGCATGATGCCGGTTCTTCGGGACTGGCGACAGGAGTTTTCGATGGTCAAGAAATCAGCACGGCGCACCCGCCGCACGCACTCACCGGCGTTCAAGGCGCAGGTCGCCTTGGCGGCCTTGCATGAGGACAAAACGTTGGCGGAGGTGGCCAAGCAGTTCGGTC
>JANXVP010000579.1 GCA_025351615.1 Ramlibacter sp.
TACCCGGTGGGCTACGGGCGCTTCTCGGTGCTGGACAACGTGTGCGACACCAGTTTCGCGCAGGTCGACGCGACCGGAGCGCCGGTTGCCGTGTCCGCGACTACCAAGGCCCGCAGCTTCGCGGTCGCCAACGGCACGGCCAACGGTGTGCCGGCCACGGTGGTGTACAACAACTCGGTGGGCGGAGCGCGCTCCTGGCAGCTGGCGGTCTCGCCTTCGACCGGCGTGGCGGACTTCGGCCTGGACAATGCGCTGTGCCAGCGCGCCCTGGTCACGGGTGCTGACCCGGTGAGCGGCGCAGTGCTGACCGCCAGCAGCACGCCGACACTGGTCCAGAGCGCAGCGGTGCGTGCCGGCATCGCGGAAGTGCTGCTCGGTGCCGGCTTGCGGGGCAAGCCAGCCATCATCGTGGCAGGCCGCAGCGATGCGCTGGTTCCGGTGAACAACAATGCACGGGCCTATACCGCATACAACCGGGTGGTTGAAGGGCCTGCCAGCCGGCTCAGCTACATCGAGGTCACCAACGCGCAGCACTTCGACACCTTCCTGTCGCTGGGCGGCTTCGACACGCGCTTCGTGCCGCTGCATCCGTATTTCAACCAGGCCATGGACGCGATGTACGCCTTCCTCAAGAAGGGCACGCCGCTGCCGCCCAGCCAGGTGGTGCGCACCACGCCACGCGGCGGCGTCCCGCTTGCTGCGCCGGCCCTGACCGCGGCCAACGTTCCGCCATTCAGTGCGGCGCCGGCGGCGGCCGACCAGATCGGCTTCAGCGGCACCGCCCTGGCGGTTCCGAACTGATTGCCCGCCCCATGCCTTGCAGTTCCCGCTACGCGACCTGCGCCGGCCGCGAGATCCACTACACGGAGTGGGGGACGCAACACGCGCCCACGGTCGTTGCCTGGCATGGACTGGCGCGCACGGGCCGCGACATGGACGACCTCGCGGCCCATCTGAGCACGCGTTTTCGCGTCATCTGCCCCGATCTCCTGGGTCGCGGCTTGAGCCAGTGGAGTCCGGATCCGGGCAACGAATACCAGTTGTCGTTTTACGCCCAGCTAGCCGCCGACCTGTTCGAGCAACTCGACATCGTCCGTGCGCACTGGGTCGGAACGTCGATGGGCGGCGCGCTCGGCATCGTGTGCGCGGGCGGCTTGCTGCAACCGCGGCTCAAGGGCCGGATCCAGAGCCTGGTGCTCAACGACAACGCGCCCCGGCTGGCGGCTGCGGCGGTCGAACGAATCCGAGCCTATGCCGGGAACCCCCCGGCATTCGACACGATGCTGCAGTTAGAGGCGTTCTATCGCCAGGTCTACAAGCCCTTCGGCTGGCTGAGCGATGCGCAGTGGCGGCGCTTGGCGGAATCGTCGGCCCGGCGCCTGCCGGACGGCCGCGTCACACCGCACTACGACCCGGCGATGGTGCGGCAATTCATCGACCATCCGCACGACTACGACCTGTGGGAGCACTACGACGCTATCGAAGCGCCGGTGCTGTGCCTGCGAGGAGCCGACTCGGACCTGGTGCTGCCGGATGCGACGCAGGAGATGTTGCGGCGCGGTCCTGGGGCACGCGGGCTGGCGCGGGTGGTCGAGGTGCCGGGCTGCGGCCATGCACCCGCGCTCAACGTCCCCGCGCAGCTGGACCTGGTGGCTGCCTTCATCGCGCAGCACCAACCGGAATTGCCGCTGCCTGCCGCAGCTACTGCGTCGCGCCCATAGCGAGCGCGGCAGCACGAGAGGCGGCGAGGGCGCCGGGATCGGGTGCCTGCTGGGTCGGCCATCCGCCCAGATGGGCGGCAGCGATGGTGCCCAGCGCGTTGATCCAGCCTGGATCGTCGTTCAGGCAGGGGATGTAGTGAAAGGCTTTGCCGCCCGACACCAGGAAGGCGTCGCGACCTTCCTGCGCGATTTCCTCCAGTGTCTCGAGGCAGTCGCTGGTGAAGCCGGGACAGGCCACGTCCACCCGCTTCACACCCTTGCGCGCCAACGCCTTCAACGTCGGCTCGGTGTACGGCTCCAGCCACCTGGCCTTGCCGAAGCGCGACTGGAAAGAGACCGTGTACTGCTCCGGCTGCAGCGACAGCCAGCCTGCCAGCAGTCGCCCGGTCTTGTGGCACTCGCAGTGGTAGGGATCGCCGAGCTGGAGGGTGCGCTGGGGCACGCCATGGAAACTCATGAGGAAGTGGTCGGGCTTGCCGTGCTCGGCCCAGTAGCGCTGGATGCGGCCAGCCAGCGCCTTGAGGTAACCGCGGTCGTCGTGATACCGGTTGACAAAGCGCAGTTCCGGCAAATGGCGGGTGCGGCTGGTCCATGCGTTGACCGCGTCGATCACGCTTGCGGTCGTGGCGCCGGAATACTGCGGATAGGCAGACAGCACCAGGATCCGGGTGGCACCGTCGGCCTTAAGCGCATCGAGCTGCGATGCGATCGACGGGCTGCCATAGCGCATCGCATAGCGTACTGTGACGCCGTGCCCGTGTTCGCCGAGCCAGCCCTGCAGCAGCTTTGCCTGCTTCTCGGTCCAGAGTTTCAGCGGCGAGCCGTCCTTGGTCCAGATGCTCGCGTATTTGGCAGCGGACTTGGCGGACCGGAAAGGCAGGATCACGCCGTACAAGATCGGCAGCCAGACAGCCCGCGGAATCTCCACCACGCGGCGGTCCTGCAGGAATTCCGCAAGGTAACGCCGGACCGCCGCCGTGGTCGGCGCGTCCGGAGTTCCGAGATTGCAGAACAGGACACCGGTGCGCTGTGCCTGCCCATGGGCGAATGCAGGTTCTGGAGAAAAAGCCATGCGGTATTCTCACTGAATGCGCCATCCACACCTCCTGAGTCCGCGGGGCTCCACCGGGCCTTCACGGTCTTTGATGCAAATCGGCGCAGTTTGAGATGCTTGACCTTGCGAAAATCAGGGCGATCTCGTTCGACCTGGACGACACGTTGTGGCCGATCTGGCCCACCATCGAGCGGGCCGAAAAAGCCCTGATGGAGTGGCTGGGCCGGTACGCGCCGATGGCCGCGGCATTGTTCGCCAGCCCCGGGGCGCTCCAGGACATCCGCAACGACGTCACCGCCAGCCGGCCGGACCTCAATCACGATCTGAGCGCGGTGCGGCGCGAGGCAATCCGGCTGGCGCTGTACCGGGCCGGTGAAGATCCTTTCCTAGCGGAGCAGGCCTTCGAGGTCTTCTTCGCCGAGCGCCAGCGGGTGACCCTCTACGACGATGCCAGGTCGGCACTCGAATTCCTTTCGGCACGCTTTCCGCTGGTGAGCGTGTCCAATGGCAATGCGGACCTGACACGGGTCGGGCTGGCGCAGTATTTCCGGGCCGCGATTTCGGCACATGAGTTCGGCGTCGGCAAACCGGATCCGCGCATTTTCCACGCCGCCGCGGGCGCGGTCGACGTGACGCCGGAGAGCGTCCTGCACGTGGGCGACGACGCGACGCTCGACGCGCTGGGCGCGCTCAACGCCGGCATGCAGACGGCCTGGCTGAACCGCGCCGATCATCTCTGGCCCCACGAGGCCACACCGCATGTGACGGTAGTGAGCCTGGACGAACTCTGCGCGCTGTTCCACGAAGCGTCTTAAGCGCGCGGCAACCGGGCCGCCGCCAGCTGTGCCGAGCGCACCGCACCTTCGATCGTTGCCGGGTACGGACCATCGACATAGTCTCCGCAGGCCAGCAGCCCCGGCGCCACACCGGTCGGCGGGCGTCGAAGCGCAGGCGTGCAGGCGAAGGTGGCGCGCTTTTCGACCACGGTCTGCACCGCTTGCAGGCGGCCCCAGCCAAGAGCCGCAGCCTGCGCCAGCACCTGGTCCTGCAGCACATCGCGGTCGTCTTGGCTGGCGCTCACCACAAAGGCCAGCAGGCCGGCTGGTCCGCCGAGCTGGCCGCGGTCGAAAACGAACTGCGCGGGCGCCGCCGGGGTTGTGCGCAATGCCAGCATCGGCAGCGGCAAGCGTGGTCCACCGCAGGCGTACACGGTAGCAATCGCCTCGTGGGCAAGGGACTCGGCGGGCGCGAGCCAGGCTGCAGCGTCGATGCCGGCGCCCCGCACCAGGCGTGCCGCTTCCCAGGCCGGGCATGCCAGCACGACTGCATCGAAGCTGGTGCCATCGACCTGCCAGC
>JANXVP010000023.1 GCA_025351615.1 Ramlibacter sp.
GATCTGGTAGGTGACCTTCTCGCCGGACTCTTCTTCCTCCAGCTTCACCGTTGCGCCGAACACGACCTTGCCGCCCGCCTCCACTGCTGCCGGATCGATCACCTGGGCGGCCGACAACTTGCTCTCGACCTCCTGGATCCGCCCTTCGATGAAACCCTGGCGATCCTTCGCCGCTTCGTATTCGGCGTTCTCGGACAGGTCGCCTTGCGCCCGCGCTTCGGCGATCGCATTGATCACCCAGGGCCGGTCGACCGTCTTGAGCTTGTGCAGTTCGGCCTTGAGCTTTTCCGCGCCGCGCGTTGTGATGGGGATGGTCGCCATGATTTCTCGTCGCCTGAAAAAAAAGCCGGACCTGAATCGTCCGGCGGGGGGTTCGCGGCTGGCCGGAGACTAGATGAGCGAATGCCCGGCGAGCGCGGTCAGAAGGCCCAGCGGGCTTGCCTCCCGATTGTATTGCCTGTCCACCGGCAGATGGAACGTCTGCTCCAGCATGTGCTGGCCCGACATGGCGGCGTGCGAGGTCTGGTCGGAAAAACAGACCCAGGCGGTGCCCGCAGGAAAGTCCATCGCCTGCTGCGGCGCCTCGCGCTGGTAGCGGTCGTCCGACTTCATTGCGTCGTGCAACTGCAGCATCAGGTGGTCGTATTCGCTGCGCAGCGACTTGGTGATGCCCAGCTTGTCCAGCAGGCGGGCCTTCAGCGGCGAATAAGGGCGCACCTGCGGCAAGAAGCGTTTTGCCATGTCCGCGAAAGGCTCGCCGATGCGCCAGGAGCGGGGCTCGCCGCGCGGGTTGATGTTGGCAAATACGCGCAGGATGCGCTCGCCGCGGTTGGGACGCGAGGGAAACGCGTCGACGTGCAAGCGCCGGTCGTCGGCGCGCCAGGACTGCCGGCGGGTCGACACCTCGATCGGCCGCAGGCTGGCCGGGGCGGCGCGCAGGTAAACAGCGTAGTCGGGGAACAGCGAATTGACGAGACTGGTGGCGCTGGCTGAAAAGCGCGAGATCAGCGCGCCGGCGGCGGCTTGCACCGCCGCGTCACCCGCCACGCCCTTGAGCCGGCCTTGGGCATCGAGGCTGATGTTGCGCGCGCCCTCGGCCTGGAGCCCGGGGCGCAGCAGCGCCTGCTCCTGCGGCGACAGCGCAAAGCCCAGACGCGGAAAGTACAGGACCTTGCCGTCCTCCAGCGCCTGGATCGCCTGCGGGTCGCAGTTGGGCCGCCAGCTGGCGGCGTCAACGGTGAAGACCTGGCTCTTCATGGACAGCCGCCCTGCCAGGGCCGTTTGCCAGCTGCGCGTGCAGCTCCTGCAGCGAAATCACGTCGAGGTGATCCATGTGCTTCATGCCTTCGACCGCAGCCTCGGCGCCGGCGATGGTCGTGAAAGTGGTGACGCGGGCCAGCAGCGCGGAGGTGCGGATCTGGCGCGAGTCGGCAATCGCGTTGCGGCGTTCTTCGACGGTGTTGATGACCAGCGCGATCTCGTTGTTCTTGATCATGTCGACCACGTGGGGCCGCCCTTCCGTGACCTTGTTGACCATGACGCAGGGAATGCCCGCGGCCACGATGGCGGCTGCCGTGCCTTTGGTGGCGACGAGATCGAAGCCCACGGCCGCGAGCTGGCGGGCCACCTCCACAGCGCGCGGCTTGTCGTTGTTCTTCACGGTAAGAAAAACTGTCTTCACCGCATCGGTGGGTCGAGGCAGCTTGGTGCCGGCGCCAATCTGGCTCTTGACGAAGGCCTCGCCAAAGGTCTTGCCCACGCCCATCACCTCGCCGGTGGATTTCATTTCGGGGCCGAGGATGGTGTCGACACCGGGGAACTTGACGAACGGGAACACGGCTTCCTTGACGCTGAAATAGGGCGGCGTCACCTCGCGCGTGATGCCTTGCGAAGCCAGCGTCTGTCCGACCATGCAGCGTGCGGCAACCTTGGCCAGCTGAATGCCTGTGGCCTTGCTCACATAGGGCACCGTGCGCGATGCGCGAGGGTTGACTTCGAGCACGAAGATCACGTCCTGGCCGTCCTTCTGCTGGATCGCGAACTGCACGTTCATCAGCCCGACCACCTTCAGCCCGCGGGCCATGGCGGCCGTCTGGCGCTTCATCTCGTCGACTGTCTCCCTGGACAGGGAATACGGC
>JANXVP010000031.1 GCA_025351615.1 Ramlibacter sp.
GCCGCGTTCAAGGATGTGCGCGTGCGCAAGGCCCTGTCGATGGTGCTGGACCGCGACATCCTGTCCCAACGCATCACGGCCGACGGCCAGGCTCCCGCCTATGGCCTGATCGTCAAGGGCCTGGAAGGCGCCGATGTCACGGCCTACGACTGGGCGAAGTGGCCGATGGACAAGCGCGTGTCCGAAGCGAAGGCGTTGCTGGCACAGGCCGGCGTGAAGCCGGGCACCAAATTCACCTTCTCGTACAACACCAGCGAGTACAACAAGAAGATGGCGATTTTCGCCGCCTCGGAATGGAAGACCAAGCTCGGTCTGGGCATCGAGCTGGAGGCGATGGAGTTCAAGGTGCTGCTCAAGAAGCGCCACGACGGCGATTTCCAGATGGCGCGCAACGGCTGGCTGGCCGACTACAACGACGCGACCAGCTTCCTCGCGCTGGTGCGCTGCGACTCCGACCAGAACAACAACTTCAATTGCAACCGCAAGGCCGAGGACCTGATCACCCAGGGCACGGCGCAGACCGATCAGGCCAAACGAAGGATGCTGCTGACGCAGGCCGCGACCATGATCATGGAGGACTACCCGATCATTCCGCTGCTGCAATACTCGCTGCCGCGGCTGGTAAAATTCTATATTGGCGGCTACTCGCTCGATAACGCACAGGACCGCTTCCGCAGCAAGGACCTGTACATCATCAAGCACTGAGCGCCCCTTCCTTCGCGCCACTCGGACGCCGACGTCACAAGGGCAGGCGGTCAGTCAGGTTTCTAGTCACATGTGGTCCTATACGTTGCGTCGCTTGCTGGCGACCATTCCCACGTTGCTGGCGGTCATCACCGTCAGCTACTTCCTGCTGCACGCCGCGCCCGGCGGCCCGTTCGACAGCGAGCGGGTCGTGTCGGCGGCGGTGCTGGCCAATCTGCAGGCCAAGTACCACCTGGACCTGCCGCCCTGGCAGCAATACCTCTATTACCTGAACAACCTGCTGCATGGTGACCTCGGCGCCTCGTTCCGCTACGCCGACTGGTCGGTGAACGACCTGGTGGCGGCCGCCCTGCCGGTGTCGCTTTCGATTGGCGGCACGTCGCTGCTGCTGGCGTTCGTGCTGGGCGTCGGCCTGGGCATCGCAGCCGCGCTGCGCCAGAACAGCGCAGCCGACTACGCCGTGATGCTCGTGGGCAACCTGGGCAGCGTGTTCCCGTCGTTCGTGATCGGGCCGGTCCTGGTGCTGGTGTTCGCGATCTCGCTGCATTGGCTGCCGGCCGGCGGCTGGGATGCCTTCGCGCCCCGCTTCATGGTCCTGCCGATCGCGCTGCTGACGTTCATCAACGTCGCGACCATCGCCCGCGTGATGCGCGGCAGCCTGATCGAGGTCATGCACAGCAACTTCATCCGCACGGCGCGCGCCAAGGGCCTGCCGACGCGGATCGTCGTGTTGCGGCACGCGCTCAAACCCGCCTTGCTGCCGGTGATTTCGGTGCTCGGTCCGCTGGCGATCGGCTCGATCACCGCGGCGCTCGTGACCGAGACCGTGTTCTCGCTGCCCGGCATCGGCAAGCTGATTGTCAACGGCGCCGGCAACCGCGACTACACGCTGGTGCTGGGACTGGTGGTGCTGATCACGGTGCTGGCGGTGACCCTCAACCTGCTGGTCGATCTCGCCTACGCGGCGCTCGACCCCAAGATCCGCTACTAGACCCGCGTCCTCCATGCTCTTTTCAGCCCGACAGAAAGCCATTGCCGACGCGCTGGCCGAAGCGCCAGTCGCGGTCCAGCCGGGGCGCAGTCCCTGGGCCGACGCGCGGACCCGGTTCCTGCGCAACCGCGCGGCCGTCGCCAGTCTTGCCATCCTCGCGCTGATCGTCCTCGTTTGCGTGGCCGGCCCGGCGCTGCTGCCCTACGACTTCGACACGGCCGACTGGGACGCGATGAAGCTGCCGCCCTCATGGAAGGGCATGCACTGGTGGGGCACCGACGAATCCGGGCGCGACCTGCTGGTCCGCTGCCTGATCGGCGGGCGCATCTCGCTGATGGTCGGCCTGCTGGCCACGCTGGCCTCGGTCGCCATCGGCATTGCCTGGGGTGCGACAGCCGGCTTCCTGGGTGGGCGGGTCGACAGCATCATGATGCGCATCGTCGACATGATGTATGCCATCCCCTACCTGCTGATCGCGATCCTGCTGGTCACCATCCTGGGCCGCGAGTTCTACCTGGTGGTGCTGGCGATCACCGCCTTCTCGTGGATGGACATGGCGCGGGTGGTGCGCGGCCAGACGCTGTCGCTGCGGACGATGGAATTCGTCGAGGCCGCGCGCGCGATCGGTGTGCCGACCCGGCGCATCATCTTCGCGCACATCGTGCCGAACCTGCTTGGCGTGGTCGTGATCTACACCACCGTCACGGTTCCCGGAGTGATCCTGACCGAATCGGTGCTGTCGTTCCTCGGTCTGGGGATCCAGGAGCCGATGACCAGCTGGGGCGTGCTGATCGAGGACGGGACCAAGGTGATGGACGTGGCGCCCTGGATGCTGCTGTTCCCGGCCGCCCTGCTGTCGGTCACGCTGTACTGTTTCAACTTCATCGGGGACGGCCTGCGGGATGCGCTGGACCCCAAGGAACGTTAGCCATGGATGGGGTTCGCGCTGCGCACAAGCTGATCGAAGTCGACGACCTGACGGTCAGGTTCCAGAGTCCGGACGGCGAGGTCACGGCGGTCAACGGCCTGGGCTTCCAGCTCGAACGGGGCCAGACCTTCGGCATCGTGGGCGAAAGCGGATCGGGCAAGAGCCAGAGCATGCTGGCCCTGATGGGCCTGCTGGCCGCGAACGGCCGCGCCACGGGACGGGCGCTGTTCAACGGCGAAGACCTGCTGGCGATGTCCGCCACGCGCCTGAACCGGGTGCGCGGCGACCGCATCGCCATGATCTTCCAGGACCCGATGACCTCGCTCAACCCCTACCTGACCATCGAGCGGCAGATGACCGAGGTGCTCCAGCTGCACAAGGCAATGACGCGCAGGGCGGCCCTGCAACGCGCCATCACGGCGCTGGAGGCAGTGCGCATTCCGGAAGCCGCACAACGCATCCGCATGTATCCCCATGAATTTTCCGGTGGCATGCGCCAGCGGATCATGATCGCGATGGCGCTTCTGTGCGAGCCGGACCTGCTGATCGCCGACGAGCCGACCACCGCGCTGGACGTCACCGTGCAGGCCCAGATCGTCGCCCTGCTGCGCGAGCTGCAGCGCGACTTCGGCACTGCGATCATCCTGATCACCCACGATCTGGGCGTCGTGGCCGGCTTGTGCGACGAGGTGATGGTGCTGTACGGCGGCCGGACCATGGAGCAAGGCAGCGCCGACAGCATCTTCTACCGGCCCACCCACCCCTACACCCTGGGACTACTGGCCGCCGCGCCGCGTCTCGAACTCGACTCGGAAACCCTGCTGGCCATTCCCGGCTCGCCGCCCAACATGGCGCAGCTGCCGCCCGGCTGCCCTTTCAGCGAGCGCTGCGCATTCGTGCTCCCCCATTGTGCGGCGCAGCGCCCGCCCCTGATCCCGACAAGCATCGATCCTTCGGTGCTGCGCGCCTGTCACCGTGATCCCCGCGAATGCACGCCGCAGGCGCTGGAGGCGCGGGCATGACGGCGAACGGGCCGGTCGATGGCGGGCGCACACCGCTGCTCTCGGTGCATGACCTGCATGTTCACTTCAAGGTCCGGGGTGGCGGCTGGCCCTGGAGTGCCGGGCGCACATTGAAGGCCGTCAACGGCGTGAGCTTCGACGTCTATCCGGGCGAAACGCTGGGCGTGGTCGGCGAATCGGGCTGCGGCAAGTCGACCCTGGCCCGCGCCCTGATGAACCTGGTACCGGCGACCGAGGGCAAGATCGCCTGGCTCGGCCAGGACATGGGCGCGGCGGCCGCGCCCGCATGGCAGCAGGTGCGGCGCAACGTGCAAATGGTGTTCCAGGACCCTCTCGCGTCGCTGAATCCGCGCATGAACGTAGCGCAGATCGTCGGTGAACCCTTGCGGACGCACGAACCCGGTTTGTCCGGGGACCAGGTGCTGGAACGGGTGAAGGCGATCCTGGTGCGGGTCGGCCTGTCCGATACCCACATGTACCGCTACCCGCACGAATTTTCAGGCGGCCAGTGCCAGCGCATCGGCATTGCCCGCGCGCTGATCCTGCGGCCGAAGCTGATCATCTGCGACGAACCGGTGTCCGCGCTCGATGTCTCGATCCAGGCGCAGATCATCAACCTGCTCAAGGACCTGCAGCAGGAAATGCAGCTGGCGCTGATCTTCATTGCGCACGACCTCGCCGTCGTCAAGCATGTCAGCCAGCGCATCCTCGTCATGTACCTGGGCCGGACCATGGAACTGGCCGAGAAGCGGTCGCTTTACGCGCAACCGCGCCATCCTTACAGCCGCGCACTGCTGTCCGCGGTTCCGGTGCCCGACCCGCGGCTGGAACGGGGCAAGGTGGTGCAGTTGCTGTCGGGCGACCTGCCTTCGCCGATCGACCTGCCTGCCGGCTGCGTGTTTCGATCGCGCTGTCCCGAGGCGTTCGCGAAGTGCGCGGCCGAGGTCCCGCCGCTCAAGCCGGTGGACGGCCTGAGCCAGGCCGCCTGCTGGCTGTACTGACAAAAAAAATCCACCGGCAAGCGGTGGATCGAGTTGCGATCCGGCGGACCGGATCGCGCTTGGAGTGCCCTTGCTAAAGCATCAGAACTTGTAGGTGCCGCGCAGGTAATAAGAGCGCATGTACGGATCGGCGAAACGCGGGTCGTAGCCGACCTGGAACGTCGCGGACTGCACCGATGAAGGCGGAGCCTTGTCGAACACGTTCCTCACGCCGGCTGTCAGCGTGAATTCCTTCCTGGGGGACCAGGAGCCGTAGATGTCCCAGGTGGAGTACGCGCCGACATTGCCCACCCCATCCTGGTCCAGGTAACCCGACTTGTAGTGATTCGTCAGGCCTGCGGACCACTGGTTCATCGACCAGTTGGCGGAGAGCGTCATCTGGTTGCGGAACACCGGGCCGTCATTGGAGTAAACCCCGACTTTCTGGATCCACTCGCCGCCTTCCTCGGTCTGGTACTCGTACTTGGCAACGTACGTTTCCTGCGCGCGGAACGCGAAGTTCCCCATGTTGCTGGTGCGCAGGCGGTAATTCGCCGCGAGGTCGACGCCGTTGGTGCGAATGCCACCCAGGTTGTCATTGAGCAGTGAGACGTAGCCGCACTCCGGACCCGGATTGGCAACCGTGTTGCACTGGCTGCCGTCGGTCGCGAGCGAACCGTTGGGCGCACGCACGAAATGCGATGCGTACTTGACCGGGTCCTTGAACACCGTGTTATCGATAAGGCCCCCGATCGAGTGCTTCAGGCGGATCCACCAGAAGTCGATCGTGGCATCGAACTCGCGCGTTGGCTGCAGGACGAAGCCGAACGAGGCGCTGTTGGACTTCTCGGGTTGCAGTTTCGGGTTGCCGCCGGTCAGCGCCATGAACTGGACCTGGCAATTCTCTGAAGTACTGGCACCCGCAATCGGCTTGCCACCTGGACAGCGAACCGGGTCGTTGAAGTTGTTGGCCGTGTTCGTGAACGTCTGCGCGGAGTTCAGTTCGAACAACGATGGCGCGCGGAAGCCGGTGGCCAGGGCGCCCCGCATGGCCCATGTGTCGCTGGGCGCAAACTTGGCGGACAGCTTCGGGTTGAAGGTGCTCCCGAAATCCGGGTACTTGTCGTAACGCGCCGACCCGGTGACCTCGAGCGCCTTGGTGACGGGAACGTTCAATTCGCCATACACTGCGGACACTGTGCGCTGGCCCCGGTTGTCGGTGTTGGGGTCGAAGCCCGTGCTGGACACCACCTGGGAGGCGTAGTCGGTGTTGGCGAGCTGCGTGTACTTCTCACGACGGATCTCGGCGCCGACAGCCACCGCGGATTTGCGGCCGGAGCCGAACCAGTCGCCCAATTCCCGGCTGAGGCGGGCGTCGAGCGAGAGGACCTGGCCCTTGGCGTCGAACAGCCTGCCCGGCACGACAGCCGACCCGATGATGGTTTGTTCCGCAGGCGACAGCGTCGGCGTGAACGGGTTGTACAAACCGGTCTTGACGGCATTGCGGATGATCGCGTCGTTGACATAACCACCAGTCAGGTTGTCGGTGGTCTTGATGGTGTTGTAGCTGAGGCCGGAGTTGTAGTCCCAACCCGCGACCGTGCCCTCGAGGGAAGCGACAAAGCGCTGTTGCAGGGTGTTGTTCTCGTCGGCACGCGGGCCGGCCGGAACGGTGCGGTAGCGCACCCGGACCGGCTTGGTGGGGTCGATGGTTCCCTGGGCTGCCGTAGGGCCGGGCGTGATGCCGTTGCCCGGGTAGTACTTGGTGCCCGGGTCGATCGAGAGAGCCCCCTCGGGAACCGGAGCAATGTTGGTCGACACCTGGGTCTTCGCCGCCATGTACTCCAGGTTCAGCTGGTGGTCGCCCGGCAGAGCCAGCGTGCCCGTGAGCATGCCCGTCACCCGATCGGTCTTTGGAACCAGGTCCACAAAATTCCAGTATTGGTAGGCACAGGTCGTGCCGCCGCCCGACGGCACCTGGTATTGCTGCGCACAGCCCGGCGCGAACGGGCTGGCTGCCGTGCCGCCTTGCGAATAGCTGCCCGGGAAACCCGTGGGCGATGTCTTGGGGCTGGTGGCGAACTGCGGCCGCTGCGGCGTGGTCAGCACGTCCTGGTGCTGGTAGTCGATGAAACCGAAGATATTCCACTTGTCTTCAGTCAGGTCGCCCTTGCCGAAACCAGCGCTGACTTCGTAAGATTTGCCGCCTGGCTTCTTGGGGCTCGTGTACTGGGCGGTGACTTCGACGCCTTTGTAGTCCTTCTTCGTGATGAAGTTGATCACACCGCCGATCGCGTCCGTCCCGTACAGGGAGGAGGCTCCATCGCGCAGCACTTCGATGCGGTCGATCGCCGCCAGCGGAATCGTGTTCAGGTCGGGCGCCGAGCTGTCGCCCGCCCCGCCGATGGCCTGGTTGGCGATACGACGGCCATTCAGCAGGATCAGCGTCTTGTTGGCACCGAGGCCGCGCAGGTTGGCGAAGGCTGCACCTCCGGTAATCCCCCCCACGGCCGCGCTCGTGCCAAGCAGGGTCTGGTTACCCGAAATGGTGTTCATGACGTCTTCGACAGTGGTGTAACCCTGCTGCCTCAGCTCTTCCACCTTGAGCACGGTGATCGGCAAAGCCGTCTCCGCATCGACTCGCTTGATCGCGGATCCCGTAATTTCGACGCGCTGCAGACCCGGGGAAGTGGTCGCCTGGGCAGCGACATCAGGCGCGACGATCAGCGCCCCAGTGCCACAAAACGCCGTCAGCAAAGCCCGGACCACGAGGGTCTTCCTGAACTTGGTGGTGTCGGTTGTCATCTGTTCTCCAAACCAGTACCTGTCGCGAAAAAGGCCGGAGGATCAACTCGCGGCCCACATGGGAGGGATGACAGACAAAAAAGTGAATTAATTGTTGTCGTCGCCAAGGTATAGGTTTTACACAAACGTCACATTTCCGTCACCAAGCTTTAACCCGCGGTTTGCCCTTTTGTCGCAGTAAAACATCGGTCCGGGGGCTGCGACAGCCTCATTCCACCTTGAAGACGAATTCCTGTGGCGCCAGCACATCGCCCGGCTCGCTGGCGCATTTGTATTGCAGCATCGCCGCGCGGACCGCGGCGTGGAAAACGCGGGGCCCGGAAAGGATGGTGACCTCTCGCACCACGCCGTCGCGAATCAGCGCCTGCGCCCGGACCACGCCTTCAGCCCCGTCCTGCAAGGCCTTGCGCGGCATTTCCGGCTTGACCTGCGTCGGGCAGACCACCCCGATCTCGGCGCGGCTGGACGCCGGCTTGGGCGCCGGCGGTGCCGGCGGCGGGGGCGGCGCAATGACCGCGGGCGTCGGCGGCGGCGTGGCAACAGAAGCAATCGCCGGAGCGGTCGACACCGGCGGAGCGACTTCGGGCGGTGGCACGAACGGCGGCGGCACCTCCGTATTCACCTTGGGCTCCACGCGCTTGACGATTTC
>JANXVP010000039.1 GCA_025351615.1 Ramlibacter sp.
CGCCATCAGCCGTATCTCCGGCGCGCGAGTTCTGCTCCGGCGCCGAGCGCCTGCAGTTTTTTGAGCGCCACCTCGCGGTCCATCGGCGCCAGGCCGCAGTTGGTGCAGGGAAACAGCCGGTTCTTCGGCACGAACTGCAGCGCCTGCCCGATGGTGTCGGCGACCTGCTCCGGCGTCTCAATGGTGTCGCTGGCGACATCGATCACGCCCACCATCACGTCCTTGCCTGTCAGCAGCGTCATCAGGTGCGGCGGCACGTGCGAGTGGTAGCACTCCAGGCTGATCCGGTCGATGCTGCTTTTGGCCAGCGCCGGAAAAATCTGCTCGTACTGGCGCCACTCCTCGCCCAGCTTTTCCTTCCAGTCGTTGTTGGCCTGGATGCCGTAGCCGTAGCAGATGTGGACGGCCGTGGTGCAGGTCAGTCCCCGCGCGGCCCGCTCCAGCGCCTGCACTCCCCAGTCGGCGGCGTCCTTCATGTAGACATTGAACGCCGGCTCGTCGAACTGGATGATGTCGACGCCGTCGGCCTGCAGCGCCAGCGCCTCCTGGTTCAACAGCTCGGCAAACGCGAAGGCCATCTTCACCTTGTCGCCATAGAAGCGGTCAGCCACCGTGTCGACGATGGTCATGGGCCCTGGCAGCGTGAACTTCAGCTTGCGCGTGGTGTGCGCACGGGCCAACCGGGCCTCGAACGCATGGACACGGCCTTTCAGCTGCAGCGACGCCACCACCTGCGGCACCATCGCGTCGTAGCGGTTGTCGCGAATGCCCATCTTCACCTTGTGATCGAAGTCGATGCCTTCGACCTGCTCGAGAAAACCATGGACGAAATGCTGGCGCGACTGCTCGCCGTCGCCGACGATGTCCAGGCCTGCGTCCTCCTGCGCCTTGATCCAGAGCAAGGTGGCGTCGGCCTTGGCCTGGCGCAGTGCGTCGCCTTCGGCCTTCCACTGCGGCCAGAGTTTCCGGGTTTCCGCCAGCCAGCCCGGCTTGGGGAGGCTGCCTGCGATCGATGTGGGGAACATGCTGTCTCCTTGTTTTGCGCCTTATTCTGCCCGGTGCGGCCGATCGGCCAACCCTCGTCCTGCGGCCGTCCGGCGCGCGCCACGGACTGGTCGAGGACGGAAAGGCGCGGCAGTTTGCCTTTTCCCGCAAGCTTGCCACAGCCACCATGCGGCCGGCCCCGATCTCGCATAATCCGGGCATGGCGACCAGCACTCCCCTGCCGCGCATCGTGATCGTCGGCTGCGGCTTCGGCGGCCTGGAGGCAGCGCGCACGCTGCAGGACGCGCGGGTCGAGATCACCGTGGTGGAGCGCACCAACCATCACCTGTTTCAGCCGCTGCTGTACCAGGTTGCGACTGCTGGCCTGTCGGCGCCGGCCATCGCAGCGCCGGTGCGGCACCTGTTCCGCAATCGGCTCAACGTCACGACGCTGCTCGGCGAAGTCGCGGCCATCGATGTGCAGGCGCGCCAAGTGCTGCTGGACGACGGTGCGGCGATCGGATACGACCACCTGATCGTCGCGGTTGGCGCGACCCACAGCTATTTCGGCCATGAAAACTGGGCGCCATTTGCCCCCGGCCTCAAGACCCTGGACGACGCTTTCGAAATCCGGCGGCGCATCCTGCTCGCGTTCGAGGCCGCCGAAAAGGAGCCCGATCCGGCGCAGCGCGACGCGTGGCTCACCTTCGCCGTCATTGGCGGCGGTCCCACCGGCGTCGAGATGGCAGGGACGCTGGCCGAGATTGCCCGCCACACGCTGGCCGGCGAGTTCCGCCGCATCGATCCGGCCAGCGCGAAGATCCTGCTGATCGAAGGCACTGGGCGGGTCTTGCAAGCCATGCCCGCCGACCTCAGCCAGCGGGCCTGCGAGCAGCTGCAAAAGCTTGGTGTCGAAGTGCGGCTCGATTCGCGCGTTACCGCCATCGACAGCACCGGGCTCGAAGTTGTGACGTCGGCCGCTCCCGGCTCTGAGCCTGCAGCCAGTTACCGGATCGAATCGCGCTGCGTGATCTGGGCGGCGGGCGTCGCAGCCTCACCGCTGGGCCGGCAACTGGCGCAGTCCACCGGTGCGCAGCTGGATCGCGCGGGCCGGGTGCTGGTGCAACCGGACCTCAGTTTGCCCGGCCATCCCGAGATCAGCGTCATCGGCGACCTCGCGGCGGCGTCCAGCCATGCGCCCGGCCGCCAGCCGCTGCCGGTTCCCGGAGTTTCGCCGGCGGCCAAGCAGATGGGCCGCACAGCGGCGGACAACATCCTGCACCGGCTCGCGGGCCAGCCAACGCTGGCTTTCCGCTATCGCGATTACGGCAACCTGGCGACCATTGGCCGCAACGCCGCGGTGGTGGACCTCACCTCGCCGTTGGGGCACTTCAAATTCAGCGGCCACTTCGCGTGGCTGTTCTGGCTGTTCACCCACATCTACTTCCTGATCGGCTTTCGCAACCGCGTCGTCGTGCTGATGGACTGGGCATCGGCCTACCTGAGCAAGCAGCGCTACGCGCGCGTCGTCACCGACATCGCAGCCCCGGCAAAAAACCCGTTACGGAAATAGGCGACTCAGCAGGGGGCGCACCCTTAGCGCCCGCGTCCCCGTGCTGCCACCACGTTCAGGCGCCGGCCGTGACCGGACGCTGCGCCACCCCGTCGAGAGCGCCGGCGACGGCATCGCCCAGCGTCGTGATATCGAACGGCTTGCGCAGGATGGCCGGCTTGCCGGCTAGGCGCTCCACGGCCGCCATGTCCGCGTAACCTGTCGCCAGGATGACCGGCAGGTCGCGCCACATTTCCCGCGCCTTGGAAATCACTTCGGCGCCGGTCATGTCGGGCATCGCATAGTCGACCACCAGCAGATCCGGCCGCGACACGGCCATGGCCGCAAGGCCCTGCGTTCCGTTGGGCGCTTCGCTGACCGAATAGCCGATCAGGCCCAGGCATTCGACGATCACGCGGCGCACGTCAGCGTCGTCCTCCACGACCAGGATGTTGTGGGCGTGGGCTGCCTTGCGGTGCACCGCAGGCTCCACCGCTTCCTCGCTGACGGGGGCGTCCGCGGGAGCGGCCGGAAAGTGCATTTCGACTGTGGTTCCGCTTTCCATCTCGCTGCGCACGAACGCCAGGCCACCGGACTGCTGCGCGAACCCGTAGACCTGGCTCAGGCCCAGGCCGGTGCCGCTGCCCACCGGCTTGGTGGTGAAGAAGGGGTCGAAGACCTTGGTCAGCAGCTGGGCTGGGATGCCGCCGCCGGTGTCGGTCACGCTCAGCACCACGTAATCGCCGGGCTCCAGCGCACTGTCGCCTACCGCGTCATGGTGGCGGGCGCGAGTGGAGATCTTCAGCGTGCCGCCGGTGGGCATCGCATCGCGCGAATTCACTGCCAGGTTGATCACCGCCATCTCGAGCTGGCTGGCATCGACCACCACCGCCGTCGCCGTGTCGCACAGCTCCATTTCGACCGCGACGCCGGGTCCCGCGGAAATCTCCAGCAGGTCCTTCATCCCGACCAGCAGGTCGTTGACCCGGGTCAGGCGTGGCAGCAGCGACTGGTTGCGCGCGAACGACAGCAATTGCCCGGTCAGCTTGGCGCCGCGGCGGGCGGCACTTTTGGCGCGCTCCACCACCGGCTTGACCTTCTCTTCTTTCGCATACATCGAAACCAGCTCCAGGTTCATGTTGATCACATGGAGCAGGTTGTTGAAGTCGTGCGCGATGCCGCCTGTCAGCCGCCCGATCGCCTCCATCTTCTGGACCTGGGTCAGCGCCGCCTGGGCCCGTTCGCGCTCCGCGATCTCTTTCATCAGCCGGTCGTTGGCGCTGGCGAGCTCGCGCGTGCGGTCGAGAATCCGCGCTTCGAGCTGGCTGTTCAGGCTCTCGACCTCGGTGCGCGTGCGGCTGATTTCCTGCAGGTGCTGCCGGGTAGCGTACTGGCGGCCGCGGGCGCGCACCGCCGCGTCGGCCGCGCTTGCCAGCGTCTCGGCATTGAGTGGCCGCTCCAGCAGGATCACGTTGCCCAGACTGTGCAGCGCCTGCACCGCATTGTCAGCACGCGGGCCTGGATGGCGTGTCGCCAGCACGATGAATGGAAAGTCGGACCAGGAAGGCTGCATCACCAGCCAGCTGACCAGAGTCTCGATCAGGTCGCCTTCGAACAGGGCTTTTTCGGTCACGATCGCGGCAGCCGCGCCTTCGTCCATGCGCAGCAGCAGCTCCTGCGGAGCCTCGCACACCAGAGCCATGTGGTGGTGTTCGAGCACACCTTTGACCACAGCCGCGTCGCGGCCGCGGGGCGCATGCACCAGGACCCGGAGCTCCATCAACAGGCGCCCGCCGAGTCGGAATCGCTCAGCAGCGGCAGGGGCCCCCTGTAGGAGGGAACGCCGGTCAGGACGCCTTCGAAATCGGTGAGCGCCTGACCGATCTCGACGCCGCGCGGGCCAAGCCGGAATTCGCGAATCGTCCTTTCATGATCGGTCGTGCGGCTCTTGACCACCGAGACGGCCTTCAACAGATTGCCGCGGGCTTCGAAAAACTTGAACAGCACGATGCCATCGCTCAGGTAGCTCAGGTCCACGTCGCTGCGCATGTCGCCGAGCACGCCATGCTGCGCAAGGATCAGCAGGGTGATGACGCCACACTGGTTCAGGTACGTCAGAAGCTCGTGCATCTGCAGCAGCAGATGCTTGTCGCCCGACATGGCCTGCAGGTAGGCGTTCAGGCTGTCGATCACCACCATGCGGGCTTGCCCGGATTCGACGGCGCTGCGAACCATGTTGGCGAACTCTCCAGGCGACACCTCGGCCGGATCGAGCGCCTTGATCTCCAGCCGGCCATCGTCCAGAAAAGGCTCGATATCCAGACCCAATGCCTTGGACCGCAACAGCAGCGTGCCCAGACCCTCGTCGAAGAGGTAATAGACAGCTCGCTCGCCGCGCTTCAAGGCAGACCGGATGCAAGCGATCGCCGTCGTCGTTTTGCCTACCCCCGAAGGCCCCGTGAACAAGGTGTTGCTGCCACGTCCCATTCCGCCGCCGAGCAGGCTGTCCAGTTCAGGCGTGCCGGTGCTGACCACCTCGGGCAAAAAAGCCTTGCGGTGTTCCGCCG
>JANXVP010000042.1 GCA_025351615.1 Ramlibacter sp.
GGAACATCGGCAGCGATTTTTCCAGGTTGATGATGTGGATCTTGTTGCGATGGCCGAAGATGAAGGGGGCCATCTTGGGATTCCAGAAGCGGGTCTGGTGGCCGAAATGGACACCTGCTTCCAGCATTTCGCGCATGGAGACTGACATGGATGAACTCCGAAGGTTGGGTCTAAAATCCAGCCCGAAATCGCTTTCGTCGTTTTGACGAATGCGACACCTTGGTGGGCCGGTTTGTGGATGGCTTCGCGACGCAGGTCGCGTTGCCTGTTCGGCAAGGCAGCTCGCGCCACCAGCCAAACCCATAGATCATAGCAGAGAACAGGCCGTTTCCACCCATGTCCACCGACCTCCACACCACCCGGGACCGCCTGCGCGCGGGACTGACTTCAGCTCCTGCCGAGCTTGAACAGGCGATCGCCATCGCCCAGTCCAGGGCCTGCGAGCATGTGTTCCTGCACACGCGCTTCGATGCGGCCCGCGCCGAGGCCGCCAACCCGGCGCAGTCGTTGCGGCCCCTGGCCGGACTGGCGGTGTCGGTGAAGGATTTGTTCGACGCTGCCGGAGAAGTCACTGCGGCCGGTTCCTCGGTCCTGGCTGACGCCGCAGTTGCAACGCAGGACAGCGCGGCCGTCGCCCGCCTGCGCGCCGCCGGCGCGGTCGTGTTGGGCCGCACCAACATGAGCGAATTCGCGTTTTCGGGGGTGGGGGTCAATCCGCACTACGGCACCCCCGCGAATGCCGCCGATGCCGCGGTCGCACGGATTCCGGGCGGATCGTCCTCGGGCGCGGCGGTGTCGGTCGCCACCGGCGCCGCGTTCATCGGCCTGGGTTCTGACACCGGCGGCTCGATCCGGATTCCCGCGGCACTCAATGGCATCGTCGGCTTCAAGAATACCGCGCGGCTGGTGCCGCTGGAAGGCGCGTTGCCGCTGTCGAGCACGCTGGACACGGTGTGCGCGATGACGCGGTCGGTGCGGGATGCGATCCTCGCCCACGAGGCGCTGGCCCACCGCACCGTCACGCGCAGCAACGCGCCCCTTTCCAGCTACCGGTTCGCGGTGGCCCGCACCCAGATGCTGGACAGCCTCGACGCCACAGTGGCGCGCGCTTTCGAACGCAGCGTCCGCGCTCTGCGCGATGCGGGCGCCCAGGTCACGGAGATCGACCTGTCCGGCATCCAGGACCTGGGCACCATCCAGGCCACGGGCGGCTTCTCCGCGGCGGAAAGCTATGCCTGGCATCGCCAGCTGCTCGAAACGCGTGGCAACGGCTATGACCCCCGGGTGCGGATCCGCATCGAGCGGGGCGCCACGATGAAAGCCTGCGAGTACATCGATTTGTTCGGCGCCCGCCGCGAATGGATTGCGCGCATCGATGCGGCACTGCGCGGCTACGACGCCGTGCTGTCGCCCACGGTACCGATCGTGGCACCGCCCATCGCGTCGGTCGCGCCGGGGAAGGAACGCGACGCGGAATTCTTCCGCGTCAATGCGCTGCTGCTGCGCAACCCCAGCGTGGTCAACATGCTCGACGGATGCGCGATCTCGATTCCGTGCCACGCGCCCGGTGAACTGCCGGTCGGGCTGATGCTGTGGCACGGCGCGATGCGCGACGACACCATCCTGAACATCGCGCAGCAGGCCGAAGCCGCACTGGCTCCAGTTTCAGGGACTGAATGAAAATCGCCAGCGCAGTCAAAGGACGGCGATGAAGATCGCCCATACAGCAGGAGCACGGCGATGAAGATCGCCGTCGTGGGCGCCGGCATCATTGGCGTGACCACTGCTTACGAACTGGCGGTCGATGGCCACCAGGTCACCGTGTTCGAGCGCCGTGGCGCTGTCGCCGAGGAAACCAGCTTTGCCAACGCGGGCGTCGTCGCACCCGGCGCCGTGACTCCCTGGGCCGCACCGGGTATGCCGGGCAAGGTCGCGCGCTACCTGTTCAGCCGGCATGCGCCAGTGCGGCTGTGCCTGCCTCTCACATCGGCCGAGATCGGCTGGATGTGGAAATGGTGGCGCGCCTGCACGCTCGAAACCTATCTTGCGAATCGCGCGCGGATGCAGCGGTTGGCGTTCTACAGTCGCGAGCGCCTGCACCGCCTGACCGAGGACCTGAAGCTGGAGTACGACCATACCCCCGGCTACATGGTGCTGCTGCGCTCGGAAAATGACAGCAAGCTGGCGCAGCCGGGCTTGCAGGTGCTGCGCGACGCGGGCGTCGCCTTTCGCGAAATCGACGCCGCACAGGCGCGGCTGCTGGAGCCCGCGCTCAATCCCGACACCGACTTTCTGGGCGCGGTGCACCTGCCCGATGACGAAGTGGGCAATTGCCGGCAATTCGCGCTGCTGCTGAAAACCCAGGCCCAGCGCCTGGGCGTCGATTTCGAATTCAACAGCACCGTCGCGCCGCTCGACCCCGCTGCGCCGTCGACCCTGCGGATCGCGGCGGATGGCGCGCAGCCGCGCCAGCAGCGCTTCGACGCGGTGGTCATCTGCGGCGCGCTCGAGTCGGCGCCGCTGCTGCGTCCGCTCGGTCTGAAGCTGCCATTGGCCGCGGTGCACGGCTACTCGATCAGCGCGCCGATTCGCGAACCGCTCAACGCGCCTCGCAGTGCCTTGATGGACGAGCGTTACAAGGTCGCGATCTCCAGGCTCGGCAACCGCGTCCGGGTGGCCGGCAGCGCCGAGATCGGAGGGTCGCCCACCGCCAGGCGGCCTGCCGCAATCCAGACGCTCTACAAGGTGCTGCACGACTGGTTCCCCGGCGCAGCGCAGATCTCCAACACCGGCGCCGCAGTGCAGGAATGGAAAGGCGCGCGGCCGATGCTTCCCGACGGGCCGCCGGTGCTGGGCGCCACCGGCATTCCCGGCGTCTGGATCAACATCGGGCACGGCTCTAGCGGCTGGGCACTGGCCTGCGGAAGCGCCCGTGCCATCGCCGACCTGATGGGCGGCCGCGCGCCGGACCTGGACATCGAAGGGCTGGGCGTCGAGCGCTTGACCGCGCTGCGATGACCTGTGCGTCTGGGTGCCAGAATCCGTCCATGCAACGCATCACGCCCGATCGGCGCCGGCCCCTGTTCGACGTCGCAGCGACGCGGCAGATCGAGCAGGCAACTGCTTCGATCCTGCCTCCCCATGCCTTGATGCAAAAGGCCGGCCTGGCAGTGGCGCGACTGGCGCTCGCGCTGATGCCACATGCCCAGCGGGTCTGGATCGCGTGCGGTCCCGGCAACAACGGTGGCGACGGTCTCGAAGCTGCGACGCATCTGCAGCGTTGGGGCAAGCAGGCCATCGTGACATGGATGGGCAACGAAGCCCAGGCTCCAGCGGACGCACTCGCGGCGCTACGACGGGCCCGGCAGGCCGGGGTGACCGTTGGGGAAACGGCGCCGCCCCAGTTCGATCTGGCCATCGATGCGCTGCTTGGCCTCGGAAGCTCCCGCGCCATCCAGGGACGCATGGCGCAATGGGTCGTGCACATGAACGCAGGATCGGCGCCGGTGCTCGCCGTCGACCTGCCGTCGGGGCTGAACGCCGATACCGGAACCGGGATCGAGGTGCGGGCGACGCACACGCTTTCGCTGCTCACGCTCAAACCCGGCCTCTTCACAGCACACGGTCGCGATGCTTCCGGCGAGATCTGGTTCGACGATCTCGGTGCCGACTGGAGCGACGCGAATGACTGCAAACCGACCGCCTGGCTGGGCGTGGATCCCCTGCCCCGCGTCCGCCTCCACGCCTCACACAAAGGCAGCTACGGCGACGTCGCGGTGATCGGCGGCGCGCCGGGCATGACGGGTGCGGCCCTGCTTGCCGCGGCCGCGGCGCTGCACAGCGGTGCGGGCCGGGTCTTGGTCGGCCTGCTCGACGCGGCTTCGCTGGGTGTGGATGCGGCGCAGCCCGAGCTGATGCTGCGGCCGTGGGACTCGCTCGACCTGGCAGCGATGAGCGTGGCTTGCGGATGCGGCGGGGGTGAGGCAGTCCGCGCCGTGCTGCCCAAAGTACTGTCGACTGCACGCGCGCTGGTGCTCGACGCCGACGCGCTGAATGCAATCGCAGGCGACCCGCAATTGCAGGCCCAACTGACAGCACGCGCGGGCCGCAGCGGTCGGGCCACGGTCATCACGCCGCACCCCCTGGAGGCGGCTCGCCTGCTCGCCTGCAGCAGCGCCGAGGTGCAGGCCGACCGTCTCGCTGCAGCCGCTGAACTGGCCGATCGCTATCGCTGCGTCGCCTTGCTCAAGGGATCAGGCAGCATCACGGCGCAACCGGGTCGGTTGGCGGTGATCAACTTCAGCGGCAATGCCAGACTGGCGACCGCAGGAACCGGTGACGTGCTGGCCGGGATGATCGCCGCGAGGTTGGCGCAAGGCGAACCCGCTTTCGACGCAGCCAGCCAGGCCACCCACATCCACGGACGGACGGCGGACTGCTGGCCCGCAGACCAGCCCCTGACGGCAATGCGGCTTGCAACACGGTCGGGCGGCACTGGTGCGGAACTCACCGAGGCAGCCAAACATTTCGAGGCAAAGGAGACGCCCCAATGACCGAGAGCGTGTCAGGACCAGTGGTGGTCCTGGTCGACGATGACCACGATTACCTGGAGACGGCGGCCGAATTGATCCGGCCGTCCGAGTACGCGATCCACACGGCAACCAGCATCAAGGAGGCGCTCGATTACGTGCACGCACTGGCCGGGCCCGCCGTGCTGTTCACCGACTACACCATGAAGCCCTACAACGGGATCGCCAATGGGCTGGAGCTGATGAATTACGTTTACCGGAACACCCGCTTCCCTGTGGAATGCGTCCTGGTCACAGGACACAAGGACCACGCGCTGTTTGTCCAGGCGCTCGACCTCGGGGGCCGCTACTTCGTGAAGGAAGCGACCGCGGAAAGCGAGATGAATCTGGGCGAGCTGTATATCGCCGAGATCAAGGCCGCCTGCACCGCGCTGAACAAGCGCATTCAGGCCATGGGGCAAAAGCTCGACCCGCTCACCGGTGCCCTGGATCGCTCAAGCGCGCATGACCGCTGGGTCCAGGAGTGGAACCGGATGAGCCGGCATCGCACGCGGACCACTTGCATCTTCATGGACGTCAACGACCTGAAAAAGATCAACGACAACCACGGCCACAAGGCCGGCGACCTGATGCTGACCACGATCGCCAACGCGATCAAGCACCATATTCGCGCCCTCGATTTCGTGTACCGGCACGGCGGCGACGAGTTTGTCGCAATTCTTCCCGAAACGACGCATGCCGACGGCAACCACATCGTTCAGCGGCTGACGCAATACCTGAAAAACACGCCGGTGGAAGTGGCCAGCGGCGTCTTCGAAACGTTCTCGATTTCCTGCGGCGTCGCGGTGCTCGAATCCGGCGCACTGAGCAAACCCGGACCCGAAGCACACAACAGCGAGGAACAGCTGTACGCGCTGGCCCTTCACGACCTGACGGCGCTGATCAACGAAGCCGACAAGCTGATGTACGTCGCCAAGAAGGAATACAAGGCGATGCCCTGGCAGGTGCTCTGGAAAAAACTGGCTGAGGCGGTGAAGCGCCGCCGCGACCGGGAGTTTTAAAGGACGCGCAGATCCGGCGCCTCGCCTCTCGCCGTCAGCCGCGCCCGACGAACGGCATCTTGGTGGCCATCACGGTGTGGAACAGCACGTTGGCTTCCAGCGGCAGGTTGGCCATGTAGAGGACCGAGCGGCCGACGATGTCCACGTCCATCAAGGGCTCGGCCCTGATCTCCCCGTTGGCCTGCGGCACGCCCTTGGCCATCCGCGCGGCGAGTTCGGTCACGGCATTGCCGATGTCGATCTGGCCAACGGCGATGTCGTACTTGCGCCCGTCCAGCGCCGCTGTCTTGGTCAGTCCCGTCACCGCGTGCTTGGTCGCGGTGTAGGCGATCGAGCCAGGCCGCGGCGCGTGGGCCGAGATCGAGCCATTGTTGATGATGCGGCCGCCCATCGGTTGCTGGGACTTCATCACGCGGAAGGCCTGCTGGATGCAATAGAACATTCCGTTCAGGTTGGTATCCACCACCCGCTTCCAGTCGTCGATCGCGATGTCCTCCAGCGCAGCGCCGCCCAGCCCCATGCCTGCGTTGTTGAACAGCAGGTCGACCCGGCCCCAGGTTTTCACCGCCGTCTCGAACAGCGCCTTGACCGAGGCCGGGTCGGTGACGTCGGTCGGAACCGCCAGCGCCTTGCCCTTTGCATCGGAACCATCGGCCACCTGCTCCAGCGCCTCGGCACGCCGTCCGGCCAGCGCGACACTCCAGCCATCCCCGAGCAGCGCCAACGCGGCGGCCTTGCCGATGCCCGAGCCGCCCCCGGTGACGATCGCCACCTTCCCCTGGTTTGCATTCACAGCCATTTCTGCTCTCCTGTGCTTGTTGGTTCAACGCCGGCTCTTGCGGCTCTTCTTGGCGGCAGCTTTTTTCACTGCTGTCTTCAACGCCTGGATCGGCAAGCGCGCCGCACGGTCGGTGACAGGCGCCGTCTTCCTGGCGGCGCGCTTGGTCGATGCCTTGGCCGGCACGCCGGCGCCACCCGTCACCGGCAGGCCTTTGTCCTTGAGCGCGCGATTGACCAGTTCCTCGCCGTCCCGCACCAGCCTGAAGTCGATCTTGCGACCGTCCAGATCGACCCGGCTGACCTGCACCCTCACCCGCGTGCCGATGGCATAGCGGATCCCCGTTCGCTCACCACGCAACTCCTGGCGCGCTTCGTCGAACTTGAAGTACTCGCCCCCCAGTTCAGTGATGTGAACCAGCCCTTCGACATACATCGCGTCGAGCGTGACGAAGATTCCGAAGGTGGTGGCCGCCGTGACGACGCCGCCATATTCCTCGCCGAGGTGCTCGCGCATGTACTTGCACTTGAGCCATGCCTCGACGTCACGGCTGGCCTCGTCCGCACGTCGTTCGTTCGCGCTGCAATGCAGGCCCGCAGCTTCCCAGGCCTGGACTTCGCGGGTGGGCGGCAGCACCGGTTTTTTCAGCTTCTGGTTCGGTGCCTTGACCCGTGCCGCGAGCCGTCGCGCCAGCTTCTCATGCGCCTCCCCGGGCGTGGGCAGCGTCGGCAACTGGTAGCGTTCGCCCGCCAGGATGGCCTTGATCACGCGATGCACCAGCAGGTCGGGATAGCGCCGGATCGGACTGGTGAAATGGGTGTAGGCGTCGTAGGCCAGGCCGAAGTGGCCGCTGTTGATCGGCGTGTAGATCGCCTGCGACATCGAGCGCAGCAGCATGCTGTGGATCTGCAGCGCGTCGGGCCGCTCCTTGGTGGCTTCGGCGACGCGCTGGAATTCGCCTGGCGCGGGGTCTTCGCTGACCGTCTGGCCGACACCGATGGCCTTGAGATAATTGCGCAGCAACTCCACCTTCTCGGGCGTGGGACCTTCGTGCACGCGGTACAGGCCTGGATGCTTGCTCTCCTGGATGAAGTCGGCGCTGCAGACGTTGGCCGCGAGCATCGATTCCTCGATCAGGCGGTGCGCCTCGTTGCGGGTGCGCGGCACGATCTGCTCGATCCGGCCGCTGTCGTCGCAGATGATCTGGGTCTCGGTGGTCTCGAAGTCCACCGCGCCACGGGCCTGGCGCGCCTTGAGCAGCGCGCGATAGACATCGGACAGGTTTTCCAGGTCGGCGACGCGCTCCTTGCGGCGGATGGCTTCCGGTCCGCGGGTGTTGGCGAGAATCGCGGCGACCTCGGTATAGGTGAAGCGCGCGTGGCTCCACATCACGGCCGGATAGAACTGGTAGGCAAAGATCTCGCCGCCGGTGTTGATCAGCATGTCGCAGACCATGCACAGCCGCTCCACCTCGGGATTGAGCGAACACAGGCCGTTCGAGAGTTTCTCGGGCAGCATCGGGATCACCCGGCGCGGGAAGTAAACGCTGGTCGCGCGCTCGTAGGCATCGACGTCGATCGCGCTGCCGGTCTCGACATAGTTGCTCACGTCCGCGATCGCGACCAGCAGGCGCCAGCCCTTGCCGCGTCCGACTTTCGCCGGCTCGCAGTACACGGCGTCGTCGAAGTCGCGGGCGTCTTCGCCGTCGATGGTCACCAGCGCAACGTCGGTGAGGTCGACGCGATTCCTCTTGTCCTGGGGCCGCACCTTGTCCGGCAAGGTGCGTGCCAGCGCGATGCAGGCGTCCGAGAACTCATGCGGCACGCCGTACTTGCGCACCGCGATCTCGATTTCCATGCCCGGATCGTCGATCTCGCCCAGCACTTCCTTCACCCGCCCGACCGGCTGGCCATAGAGGCTCGGAGGCTCCGTCAGTTCGACGACGACGACCTGTCCGGCTTTGGCCAGGCCGGTTGCGCTCTTGGGGATCAGCACGTCCTGCCCGTAGCGCTTGTCCTCGGGTGCAACCAGCCAGACGCCGCTCTCGTGCAGCAGGCGGCCGATGATCGGCTGCGGCGGCCGTTCGACGATCTCGACCACGCGTCCTTCGGCCCGGCCCTTGCGGTCGTGCCGCACGATGCGCGCCTTGACGCGATCCTTGTGCAGCACCGCGCGCATTTCATTGGGTGGCAGGTAGATATCTCCCTCACCGTCGTCGCGGACCACGTAGCCATGGCCATCGCGATGGCCATTGATCACGCCTTCGATTTCATCCAGCAGTCCGGTGCTGATGTGTCCAATATTTTTGATATAGAATCCTTTTCTTTCCTGAGATGCCCAGGTGGCGGAATTGGTAGACGCACTAGTTTCAGGTACTAGCGAGTAACATCGTGGGGGTTCGAGTCCCTTCCTGGGCACCAATCATAAAGCCGGCCTTGCCGGCTTTTTCGTTTCTGAAATCCTCTGCGTCGGCTACCTGCTCGCGCATTCAAATTGGGACGGCAACGAGGTCGTGGCCGTCGGTATCGACGACGCGCGCCCGCGTGAATTCGCCGACCTTGAGCTGCTTGCTGATCTTGTTCGGCGGCAGCAGTTTCACGACGCCATCGATCTCCGGTGCATCCGCGTAGGAGCGCCCGGTTCCACCCCTGCGGCCGAGCGCAGGCGCTGAATCGACCAGCACCTGCATGGTCGCGCCGATGCGCTGGCGCAGCTTGTGCGCGGAAACTTCCTCGGCGACGGCCATGAAACGGGCCTGTCGCTCTTCGCGCACCTCTTTGGGCAACATGCCGGGGATGTCGTTGGCCGCAGCCCCTTGCACCGGGCTGTACGCGAAGCAGCCGGCACGGTCGATCTGCGCTTCACGCACGAAGTCGAGCAGGTGCTGGAACTCGTCTTCGGTTTCCCCCGGGAAGCCGGCGATGAAGGTGCTGCGCACCACCAGTTGCGGACAGACCTCGCGCCAGCGCTGGATCCGCTCCAGGTTTTTCTCTCCGCTGGCGGGCCGCTTCATGCGCTGCAGCACATCGGGATGGCTGTGCTGCAGCGGCACGTCCAGATAAGGCAGGACCTTGCCGGTCGCCATCAGCGGAATCACCTCATCCACAGATGGGTACGGATAAACGTAGTGCAAGCGCACCCAGGCGCCGAAGGGCTCGGCGATGGCGCCCAGCGCCTGCACCAGTTCCAGCATGCGGGTGCGAATCGGCTTGCCCTCGTCGAAGCCGGTGCGGTACTTGACGTCGACCCCGTAGGCCGAGGTGTCCTGACTGACCACCAGCAGTTCCTTCACACCACCTTCGAACAGCGCCCGCGCTTCCTTCAGCACATCGCCGATGGGCCGCGACACCAGATCGCCGCGCATCGACGGAATGATGCAGAAGGTGCAGCGGTGGTTGCAGCCTTCGCTGATCTTGAGGTACGCGTAATGGCGCGGCGTGAGCTTGATGCCCGCCACGCCAAACGAATTCCTCTGCGGATCGGGCAGCAGGTCGATGAAGGGATCGTGCGGCTTGGGCAGGTTGGCGTGCACCGCGTCCATCACCTCCTGAGTCGCATGCGGGCCGGTGACAGCGAGCACGGACGGATGCATCTGCCGCACCAGGTTGCCGCCACCCTCGCCCGCCTTGGCGCCGAGGCAGCCCGTGACGATCACGCGGCCGTTTTCCGCCAATGCCTCGCCGATGGTGTCCAGGCTTTCCTTGACGGCATCGTCGATGAAGCCGCAGGTGTTGACGATGACGAGGTCGGCGCCTTCGAAGGTCTTGGAGGTTTGGTAACCCTCCGCGCTCAGCTGCGTGAGGATCAGTTCGGAATCGGTCAGCGCCTTCGGGCATCCGAGGCTGACGAACCCGACTGTGGGAATTCTGGTTTCTGGGGACAGGACTTCGCTCATCGCCCTATTGTCCCAGAGCAAGCCCCTGGGTTCCCCATCAAAGCCTGCCCCGGACCTGATCCGGGGTCCGGGATGCCCTTTCGGTCGCTAGCGCTTGAGGCCGAAGGCGCCCAGCATCTGCTCCTGCATCTTGTCGAACATGGTCTTGGACTGCTCGACGTAGTTGCCCATCATCCCCTGCATCAGCGGGTTCTGCAGGCTGCTGAACTGGGCCCACATCTCGGGCGACATGGTCTTGGACTGCTCGGCCAGCTTGGCCTGGATGTCGGTGAAGGCCTGCACATTCTTCTCCAGGTAGGAGCCCATGAAGCCCTGCGCCGAGTGCCCGTAGAAACGGATGATGTTGGCCAGTGCGCCCCCGCTGAACATCGGGGCGCCGCCGGCTTCTTCTTCCAGGATGATCTGCAGCAGGATGCTTCGCGTCAGGTCTTCGTTGCTCTTGGCGTCGCGCACCACGAACAGTTCGCTGTCCATCACCAGCTGTTTGACTTCGGTCAGGGTGATGTAGGTGGAGGTGTCGGTGTCGTAGAGCCGCCGGTTCGGGTACTTCTTGATGACGCGCTGCGCGGGCTTGGCCGCGCCGGCTTTCTTGCTTTGCACTGAAGGCACTCCTGATCGCCGCGTGGCGCATGGCCCGCCGCGTATGTATTGCACTGCAGCACATTCTAGGGAGCATGGATCGCGCGGGCGGCCAAGGTTTACCCTACGGTCGCGCTGGGCGGAAGCAGGATCAGGAATCTTGGTAGGCGCGATTGGACTCGAACCAACGACCCCCACCATGTCAAGGTGGTGCTCTAACCAGCTGAGCTACGCGCCTAAGAGTTTGTCCGAGCCCTCGATCATAGCAGAGGCGAGGGCTCTCAGCGCGCCGTTAACGCCGCCGAGCGGAACGTACGCCCTGCACGTCCGCAACGATGGCGAGCACCTTGTTCAGACGGGCCGAATCCGCCACTTCGACCGTGAACGTCATCCACGCCGTGCCCTTGACGGACTGGGTCTGCACGCCGATCACGTTCATCTTTTCCTTCGCGAACACTTCCGAGATGTCGCGCAGCAGGCCCTGCCGGTCGGCCGCCTCGACCGCCACATCGACGGGGTAGACCGCAGCGTCGTCGCTGCGGACCTTGCCCCATTCGACCTCGATCACGCGCTCGGCATTGCGGGCAGCGAGCTCGCGGAAATTGCTGCAGTCGGCGCGGTGCACACTCACCCCCTTGCCCCGGGTAACGAAGCCGCCGATGGCATCGGGAGGCGCCGGCTTGCAGCAACGCGCCAGCTGCGTCATCAACGAGTCGATGCCGACCACCAGCACGCCGCCCTTGGGCGTTTTCCCGTTGTTGCGCGCCTTCTTCAGCAGCGGGAAGTCGTCCGGCGCCAGCGGCGCTTCCGGCGGACGCAGCAGAGTTTCGATGGTGCGCAGCGAAAACTCGTCCTTCCCGACCACGGCGAACAGGTCCTCCGCCGATTTGAAGCCCAGCCGCGATGCCAGATCCTCCAGCTTCACCGCTGTTTTGCCCTCGCGCTGCAGCAGCTTCTCCACCAGTTCCCGGCCGCGCGCGATCGTCTCGTGTTTGACCTGCTCGTTGAACCACGCGCGCACCTTGGCCCGGGCGCGGTGGCTGGCCAGAAAGCCCAGGTCGGCATTGAGCCAATCGCGCGACGGCCCGCCTTCCTTGACGGCGGTGACCTCCACCGTCTGGCCGTTTTGCAAGGGCGTGTTCAACGGCACCTGGACCCCATCGACGCGGGCGCCGCGGCAGCGGTGGCCAAGGCTGGTATGCAGGGTGTAGGCGAAATCCACGGGCGTCGCGCCCTGCGGCAGTTCGACGATCGCCGCGTCCGGGGTCAGCACGTAGATGCGGTCATCGAACAGTCCCGCGCCCGAGCCGGCCAGGTCGCGTTCCCAGGCGAGCAACTGGCGCAGCACTGCGATCTTTGCGTCGTAGGCGCCGCCCGCGGTCACGCCGCCATAGCCCTTGCTGCCCGCCTCCTTGTAGGCCCAGTGCGCCGCCACGCCGTGTTCGGCATGGTCGTGCATGGCCTGGGTGCGGATCTGGATCTCGATCGGCCGCCCGGCGTCGTCGCGAACCACGGTGTGCAGCGACTGGTAGCCGTTGGGCTTGGGCCGCGCGATGTAGTCGTCGAACTCGGAGCCGATGGCCTCGAACTGGTCATGCACCCACGACAGCGCGGCGTAACAGTCGCTGACGGCGGGCACGATGACGCGAAGCGCGCGGACGTCGAACACCTGTTCGAAGTCCAGCGACTTGCCGCGCATCTTCTTGACGATGCTGTAGATATGCTTGGGGCGGCCGTGCACCTGGGCCTGGATGCCCTGCGCGTGCAACTCGGTCTCCAGCCGCGAGCGCAGGCCTTCGACATAGCCCTCACGCTCGGTCCGTTTCTGGTCGAGGTAGCGAGCGACCTGCTTGTAGGTGTCGGGTTCCAGGAAGCGGAAGGCAAGGTCCTCCATTTCCCACTTCACCTGCCAGATGCCCAGGCGGCTCGCGAGCGGTGCGAACACGTTCAGCGCCTCACGCGCGACCGAAGGTGGAGCGGCGGTCTTGTGCGCGGCGTGGAAGCGCAGCGTCTGCAGCCGGGATGCCAGGCGCAGCATCACCACCCGCAGGTCGCGCGAGAAAGCCAGCAGCATCTTGCGCACGTTCTCGGTCTGCAGCTTCGGGTCGTCGAGCGGCCGGCCGGCTTCCCCGGCCTCGCGGGTCTGTTGCTGCACCTTGACCAGCTTGGTGGTCTCGATGGCGAGCGCCGCATAGTTGTCGCCGAACGCCTTGGCGATCACTTCCTGCGGCTTGTTCAGGTGGCTGCTGGCATAGACCAGATAGCTGGCCGCCTGCATCGCCTCCGAGCCGCCCATCGCCTTCAGGATCCGCGCCACCGCGTCGGCGTGGGCCAGCGTGTTTTCGCCGGTATCCAGTGTTTCGCCTGCGATGAATGGCTGCGCGAACGCCCGCGCCCGCGTCAACGCATCGGCCGTTGGCGGAAGCCTTTCTTCAGCCGCCGCGATCAGCTCGGGGACTTGCCCGTGCTCGGGAAACTCCGTCGCCAGGCTTTTCATCGGGTGTCGGTTCCAGTCGGGTGAGTCAAGGCGTCAAGGGTCTGGGCCGCAAGTCTCCAGGAGAAACGACGCGACGACGTCCACCTGGTCCGCGTTCACCAACGTGGGAGCGTGCCCGACGCCCTCGAATTCCACCAGCCTGGCCCTCGGTCCGCGCTGCGTCATGGCCTGCGCGGTCGCGCGTGACAGCAGGTCAGACTGCGCGCCCCGCGTCAGCAGCGTGCGCGCCGTCACGTTGTCATAAAGCTGCCAGAGCGCGGCCTCGCCTTGTGCGGCGGACGCTTCGGTCAGCGTCCGGAATGGCACTGCGATCGCCGGGTCGTAGTGCAGCGCATAGCCGCCTTCCGCCAGCGGCCGGACCATGGCCTGCGACAGCGCCAGCCATTGCTCAGGGGTGTGCGGACCGAAGCTGGTCGAGATGGCCCACATCGCGTCGGCTGCCTTCTGGACCGAGCCGAAGTGGCCGGCCTGGCCCAGATAGGTGCCGATGCGCGCCAGCGCCTGCCACTGGATCGCCGGCCCCACGTCGTTGAGCACCAGTCGCCGGACGGGCACTGGCAAAGGCAGTTGCGGCGTGCCGCAGATGGCCAGCCCGATCAGCCCGCCCATGCTGGTGCCGACCCAATCGAGGGTGGTGACCGGCGCGTTCCGGTGCAGCTGCGCGAGCAGGGCCAGCATGTCGGCGGCATAGGTCGGGATCTGATAGCCCATCGGGTCCTTGAGCCAGTCGCTGCGGCCCCGGCCAACGACATCCGGACAGACGACACGCAGCGCACCGCCAGCCCGCGCCACCAGCGCCTGGGCCAGGACGTCGAAGTCGCGGCCCTGCCTGGACAGGCCGTGGACGCAGACCACGGCGTGCGGTGCAGCCGCGTCGCCCCACGCCCGGAACGCCATGCGATGGGCGCCATTGGGTTCGGGGCAAGTGATGGAGTTGAGCGTGGACTCGGGCATAAAATCAGGACGCCGCATTCACTGCGGCCGCATTTTTTCTGCTTCCACCCCATCCTAAATGAATCCGGAGACCCCAATGCTCAAAGGCAAAACCGCCCTCGTGACAGGCTCGACCAGCGGCATTGGCCTGGGGATCGCGAAAGCGCTGGCGCGCCAGGGCGCCAACGTCGTGATGAACGGTTTTGGCGACGTGGACGGGCCCCGCGCCGAGGTCGAAGCGCTTGGCGTGCAGACCGCTTACCACGCGGCCGACATGAGCAAGCCAGCCGAGATCGAGGCGATGATGAAGTTCGCCGCCGCAAAATTCGGCCGCGTCGACATCCTGGTCAACAACGCCGGCATTCAGCATGTCGCGAACGTCGAGGACTTTCCGGTCGACCGCTGGGACGCCATCATCGCAATCAACCTCAGCAGCGCGTTTCACACCACGCGGCTGGCCATCCCCGCCATGAAGGCCGCGAACTGGGGACGCATCATCAATGTGGCCTCGACCCACGGCCTGGTGGCCTCGCCGCAAAAATCCGCTTATGTCGCATCCAAGCATGCGATCGTCGGTTTCACCAAGTCGATCGCCCTCGAAACCGCGACCACCGGGGTCACCTCGAACGCGATCTGCCCCGGCTGGGTGCTGACGCCGCTGGTGCAAAAACAGATCGATGACCGGGCCGCGAAAGGCAAGATTTCCGTGGACCAGGCCAAACGGGACCTGCTGGCGGAGAAGGAGCCGTCGCTGCAGTTCACCACGCCCGAAGAACTCGGCGAGCTCGCCGTTTTCTTCTGTTCCGACGCCGCAAAAAATGTTCGGGGCGCCGCCTGGAACATGGACGGTGGCTGGGCGGCCCAATAAGCCGCTGTCGCTGCCACTAGCGCAACTGCACCGAACCGTTCACGGTCACGACCACCGAACTTTTTCCGGCTTCCACGGGGACCGGAGTGTCGGCCTGGGACGATTTGAGTTCCATCGCCAGCATCCGGGGCGGCCGCGGGTAGCCCTGGTCATTGGTGTTCACCGTCACTTCGCGCAGCGTGTAACCGGTAAAGCCGAAACCCCTGGCCAGGTCGGTCGCCTTGGCCTTGAAACGCTCGATCGCGATGCTCTGCGCTTCGCCTTCCACCCTGGCGCGCTGCTCCCGGCTGAGGCTGAAGCCCACGCCGCCCAGCGTCATCGTCTGGATCTTCGCCGCCGTGCCGGTGATGCGCGGGAAGTCGCGGCCTTCCAGCACCAGTTCCGCGGAGCCATTCCAGCCATTGATCCTGCCGTCGCGCCCATAGCGCGGATAGAGGCTGAAGTTGCCGGTGCGGACATCGAGCTGTCCTGGCGCTGCGGCCTTCTTCGCCTCGGTCAAGGCGGCATCGAG
>JANXVP010000055.1 GCA_025351615.1 Ramlibacter sp.
CGCCATCAAGCGTGCGCGCTTCCTGGCCCTGGTCCCGTACAGCGACCAGCACCGCATCTAAGGAGCGAAGAACATGCAAGTCATTCTGCTCGACAAGGTAGTCAACCTCGGCGGCCTGGGCGAAATCGTCAAGGTCAAAGACGGCTACGCCCGCAATTTCCTGATTCCGCAGGGCCGCGCCCGGCGCGCTACCGAAGCCAACAAGGCCGAGTTCGAAGCCAAGCGCGCTGAACTCGAGAAGGCCGCTGCCGGCAAACTCGCGGACATGCAAAAGCAGGGCGAGAAGCTCGCGGGCACCACCGTCAAGCTGAGCCAGAAGGCCGGCGTCGACGGCCGCCTGTTCGGCTCCGTCACCAATTTCGACATCGCCGAAGAACTGACCAAGCAGGGGTATCCGGTAGCCAAGGCGCAGGTGCGCATGCCCAACGGCCCGATCAAGACTGTCGGCGAAAGCACGGTCAGCGTGCAACTGCATACCGACGTTGTCGTGGACATCAACGTGTCGGTGTTGGGCGAAACGGCGTAAGCTTTCCGCTTCGGCGACGGATCGCGGCGGAAACGCCAGACAGCCGTCTATCAAGGAGGGGTTACTCGACGCCTCGCACTCCGGAAGCCGCCTCAGGGCGGCTTTTGTTTTGTGCCTCGCAAGGGCGGCCTCTGCCAATCAGCGCGGGGCCGGCCCGCCTCCTTGATCGACCGGTCTTCGAACTGTGGCCATCAACAGCCTCGGGCCCTGCGCCCACTGCATTTACAGTAGTTATCCACAACGTTGTCCAGTGACGCGAAACCGCTCGCGGCGTAGCATGCTGGTTGACCCGAGGAGCCCATGTCCGCTGTACTGCATCCCGTCGACGACGATTTTTCCGCTTCTTCTCGCGACCGCCAGATCGCCCAGTTGCGGATTCCACCGCACTCCATCGAAGCCGAATCCAGCGTGCTGGGCGGCCTGCTGCTGGACAACAACGCCTGGGACCGGGTCGGCGACCTGCTGATCGACAGCGACTTCTACCGCTACGAGCACCGGTTGATCTATGCCGCTGTCGGCGGCCTGATCAACGGCTCGCGGCCAGCCGACGTGATCACCGTGTACGAGCAGTTGCAGGGGCTGGGCAAGGCCGAGGAAATTGGCGGCCTGGCCTACCTCAACTCGCTGGCGCAGTACGTGCCCAGCGCCAGCAACATCCGCCGTTATGCCGAGATCGTGCGCGAGCGCTCGATCCTGCGCAAGCTGGTGAGCGCCAGCGACGAGATCGCCACGGCCGCGTTCAACACGCAGGGCAAGGCGGTCGACAAGATCCTGGACGAAGCCGAGCAGAAGATCTTCAACATCGGCGAGGAAGGCTCGCGGATGAAGCAGGGCTTCCAGGGCATGGACTCACTGGTGGTGCAGCTGCTCGACCGGGTCCAGGAGATGGCGGACAACCCGAACGACATCACCGGCGTGCCGACCGGCTTCTTCGACCTGGACCGCATGACATCCGGCTTCCAGGCCGGCGACATGATCGTGCTGGCGGCGCGGCCCTCGATGGGCAAGACCGCGCTGGCCATCAACATCGCGGAGCATGTGGCCTTGAACGAGGAGCTGCCGGTCGCGGTGTTCTCGATGGAGATGGGCGCCTCGCAGCTGGCCGTGCGGATCGTCGGCTCCATCGGGCGCATCGACCAGGGGCATCTGCGCACCGGCAAACTCACCGACGACGAATGGCCACGCTTGACGGAGGCGATCGAAAAGTTGCGCAACGTATCGCTGCATATCGACGAAACCGCGGGCCTGACGGTCAGCGAGCTGCGCGCGAACGCACGGCGGCTGGCCCGGCAATGCGGCGGCAAGCTCGGACTGATCGTCGTGGACTACCTGCAGCTGATGAGCGTCTCCAGCAGCATGAGCGAGGAAAACCGGGCCACGGCGGTGGGCGAGATTTCACGCGGCCTGAAAATGCTGGCCAAGGAGCTGCAGTGCCCTGTGCTGGCGCTGTCGCAGCTGTCGCGCGGCGTCGAATCGCGCACCGACAAGCGGCCGATGATGAGCGACCTGCGCGAGTCCGGCGCGATCGAGCAGGACGCCGACGTGATCATGTTCATTTACCGCGACGACTACTACAACAAGGATTCCAAGGAGCCTGGCGTCGCCGAGATCATCATCAGCAAACAGCGAAACGGCCCCACCGGCACCGTCAAGCTTGCATTCCTGAAACCGATCACGAAGTTCGAGTCGCTGGCGGGCGGGCACGGAGACTTCTAGCAGGGGATGCCGTCATTCCCGCGCAGGCGGGACCAAGAGAGGCTTCGCGGGACGACGATTCGGCTTCGCGAGGATGACGGCGGACTACAGTACTTCGC
>JANXVP010000063.1 GCA_025351615.1 Ramlibacter sp.
AACCCAAGACCGGCCAGGATCGCCAGGGTCGCGGCCAGGCCCTGCTGGCCGGACAGCACCATGAAGATCACCAGGCCCGCACCGGCGCCGCCGCAGATGAAGTTGCCGGCGGCGCGCCAGTCCCAGTGCGCCTGCTGCCAGGGATTGGGGCCGTAGCTCATGTGGCCCCCATGCTTGCGGGCGAGCCCGCTGCGCTGCCCCCCGAGGGGGCGTGAGCTTGCTTGAAGCGGTTCTGCGCTGCGCTCATGTCGGGTTCCGATCCCAGAGGTAGAAAAAGCCGGGCCCGGTGCCGAGTTCCTCGTGCATCCGGAAATGCTGATTGCCGGCCAAAAGTTGCGACACGTTGCTCTGCGGGTCGTCGATGTCACCGAAGGCCAGGGCGTCGGCGATGCACGAATTGACGCAGGCCGGCGTCGCCTCGGGATCGACGCCGGGCGTCTGGCCTTGTTCCAGCCCCGCATCGATACGATCGACGCAGAAGGTGCACTTGGTCGCCACCGAGCGCCTGGCGTCGTCGTGGCGCAGGGCCTCGTTTTCGGTCGGCTTCGCCCCGTAGGCGAAGGCCAGCAGGTCAGTCTTGTAACGGGCCTGGTAAGGACAGGCCACGGCGCAGTAGGCGCAGCCGATGCACAGGTCGTAGTCGATCGTCACGATGCCGTCCGCGCGCTTTTTCGTCGCCGTGGTCGGGCATACCGGCAGGCAGGGCGGCTCGTCGCAATGCTGGCAGCCGACCGGAACGAACGCGCGCTGCACGTCGGGGTACTGGCCCACTTCGATGTCGAGCACACGCCGCCACTGCACGCCCGGCGGCGTCGCGTTGGCGTGCTTGCAAGCGGCCGTGCAGGACTGGCAGCCGACGCAGCGCCGCAGATCGGCGACCATCGCCCAACGTGTCATGGCCGGGCTCCGGCGGCGCCGCGCCCGCGGGGGTCGATCGCTTTGCCGATCTTCACGCGCACGATGTCGGCGCCCGAGCCGGTGGCGTCGGTGAGGTCCAGCGACATCGTGGCCAGGGTGTTCAGGCTCGGCACGCCGAAGTCCTTGGCCAGCGGCGTGGCCCAGTGTTCGAACTGGCCGATCAGCAGCAGCGTGTCGGGCCGGATCCCCTGCCGCAGCACGGCCCGCCCCCGCACGCTGCGCGCCGGCGTCGCGATCTCGATCGAGTCGCCCTCGGCGATTCCCAGCCCGCGCGCGGCTTCGGTGTTGATGATCACGCCGCGGTGGCCGGCGATGTTGTCGGCCACCTCCCTGATCATCTGCACGCCGACGTTGCCGCCCCAGGCGTACTGCATGCTGCGCGCGGTGAGCAGCCAGAACGGATAGTCCTGGGGCCGGCCACCCGCCTTGACCACAGCCGCCTGCCAGGCCGTGCCGAAGTCCTTGCAGACCGGCAGCGCCTGGTATTCCTCGAGCTGGCGGTCCCACCAGTGCATGCCGTTTTCGTGCAGGCGCCGGCCCAGCTCGACGCCGACGCGCGCCAGCCGTTCCTGGTAGGGCAGTTCGAAGCGCAGCCCACGTTCCTTGAGCGTGGGAAACAGGTACCAGTCGCTCTGCGGGAACGGCCGTGTCGCCAGGCCCTGCTCTTTCCACCATGCGAGGCCGTGCACTTCGCCGCCGTCGGTGAGCTCGGCACTGGCCGCCCGGCAGACGGCGTCCCAGATCGTCTCGCAGCTGTGGACCTCGCCGGTCGCGAGCGAGAAATCGCCATACGCATTCTTGAGCGGCACGCCGCCCGCGCCCTTGTTGATCGCCGCCACGTATTGCGCGGTGAGGCCGGTGCGCTGCGCCAGGTCGGTGGCGATGTCGGTGAAGTCGCGCGACTCTCCGCGCGCCGCCACGGCCGGCTGGCGCAACGCGAATCCCTGGTGCTCCCAGAACTGCTCGATGTACTTGGTGCCGCCGATGCGGATCAGCTGCAGGCTCTCCAGGTCGGTCGCCTCGGGCAGCAGGACGTCGGCAAAATGATTGGTTTCGTCGTGCGTATAGGCGAACGCGACGACGAACGGGAAGCGCGCGATCTTTTCTCCGATCGCCGCCGTGTCCCAGAACGAGATCGCCGGATTGGTCCGGTAGACGAACCAGACGTCGGGGAGCGTCACGCGCGGCAGACCCGCCGGGGTCTCGTCGAGAAACATCCACGAGAAATGGGTCGGCCCGAGCGCCTGGCTCCAGGGTCCGTCCGACGCCAGCGGCACCATGGTGCGGTAGGCATTGCGGATGTTGGGCCTGGCCGACCAATGCGCCTTGTCGGTCGGATTGAGCGGGAAATGCATGAAGCCGTCGGGACCGGGCTTGACGCTTCCCAGCCGATCCGACATCGGCCGGTTCAGGCGCACCGTGGTGCCAATGGTGCCGCCCGGCACCTCCAGCGCGCCGACCAGGGTGGCCAGCAGCGTGCGCGCCCAGCAGCATTCGAAGCCGCCCCAGCCGTTGTTCACGGTCTTGCCCAGCGACACCGCGACCGGCCGGTAGGGCATGGTCTTGCCGTCGATCTCGATGGTCTGGCCGATACAGGCGTGCGCGGAGTATTCCTGCGCGATCTTGCGAATCACCGCCGCCTTCACGTCGCACACGCCTTCGGCCCACTCGGGCGAATAGGGTTTCATGTGCGCGACCAGTTTGCCGAAGGAAGTTTCCCCGGCCAGCACACCGTCGCCGAGAACGTCTGCGTCAGCGCCGGTCTCGATCGCGTCCACCTCGTGGCTGCCTTCCAGCGCTTCGGCAATGCCGGGCGCATCGTGCACGCGCGCGCTGTCGCTGATGGAATCCCACACCAGCGGCTTGCCCGTCTCCCGGTCGCGCAGGTAGGTTCCCGCCGGTCCCACCAGATAGGGCGAAGCCGTGTAGCGCGCCAGGAAATCGAGGTCCAGGGCCTGGCGCGGCAGCTCGTGCAGCAGCACATGGATCAGCGCGTACAGGAAGGCGGCGTCGGTCTTGGGTTTGATCGGCACCCACTGGGCCGAGCAGGCGCCGGTGATCGACAGGTGCGGCTCGACTTGCACCCGCTTCATGCCGCGCACCCGCGCCTTGGCATGCCGCCAGACGCCGGCCACGCCGCCCGAGGCTTCGACATTGGCGCCGCAGGAAATCAGGTAATTGCACAGCGGCGTGTCAGGCGCGACGATGAAGGCGCGGTGCCAGAACTCGCCGTACAGGTGTTCGGAGTGGTAGCACTTGACACCCTGCCCCGAACCGAAACCCATGTCCAGCGGACCCCAGGCCGCGAGGAACGCCGGGAAAGTGCCCATGTACGACTGCGGCGTGCCGCCCCCGCCGAAGCTGGCAGCCACGCGCGGGTAGCCCGATTCGTCGGTCAGGCCGGTTTCGCGCACCTCGTTCAGGCGCTTGGCGATCAGCCCCATGGCCTCGTCCCAGGAGATCGGCACGAAGCCCGGGTCCTCGCCGCGGCCCTTCTTCGGGTTGGTGCGCTTCATCGGCGACAGCACGCGGTTCGGGTTGTAGGTCTTCTGCACCAGCCCATAGGCTTTCACGCAGACCTTGCCGCCGCCCGGGTGCACCGCCGCCGCGCAGAAATTGGGCTCGACCTCGGTCGCCACGCCGTCCTGCACCTTGACAGTCAGCAGGTCGGGCCCGGCGACGCACTGGTAGCAGTACGTCGGCACGCGCCGCGTGGCGGCCGGAGCATTCATTCGACAATCTCCGCCCGACGTGCTGCGGTGCTATTCGCCTTGGGAACGGCCCGGCGGCTCATGCCAGCCCCGCCTTGGCGGCCTTGGCCGCAAGCCGCTTCTCGGTGGTGGCGACATCGACCACGAAGCGCTGGTGGGTGGCACGGCAGATTGGCTCCACGCTGTCGCGGCCCTCGACCTTGAATGTGACCGCGCGACCCTTGAGTTCGACAAGCTCGATGTCTAGCTCGACCGCCATGCCCTGCAGCGTGGCCGCCAGGTGGTCGAGCTCGATGCGCGTTCCAACCGAGTCCTCGCCCGCGTCCAGGTGCGGCAGCAGCAGCTCGCGGCAGGCGATCTCGACGTCGCGCACCAGCATCGGCGTGGCATAGACCCTGGCCTTCTCGCCCATGAAGTCGATCGTGCGGTCGCGGCTCACCTCGAAACGCGAGGTGAGCTTCAGGCCGGCTTGCAGTGTTGGTTTCATCGTTGTCCTTTGGTGGCCTCAGGCGCCCAGGTAAGCCTGCTGCACCTGAGGGTCATGCAGCAGCTCTCTGGCGGAGCCGGCGAGCACGACGCGCCCGGTCTCCATCACATATCCCCGGTCGGCGACAGCGAGCGCGGCACGCGCGTTCTGGTCGACCAGCAGGATGGTCGTGCCAAGGGACTTCAGCGCGGCAATGCGAGAGAAGATCTCCGCCACCAGGCGCGGGGCCAGCCCCATGCCCGGCTCGTCCAGCAGCAGCAACCGGGGGTTGGCCATCAAGGCGCGGCCGATGGCCAGCATCTGCTGCTGGCCGCCCGACAGGTTGCCGGCCAGCTCGCGCCGCTTGGCCTCGAGCGCCGGGAAGATGGAGAAGATGCGCGCCAGCCCGTCGCGTGCACCGCGGGCGAAAGCGCCCAGCCGCAGGTTGTCCTCCACGGTCATCGGCGCGAACACCTGCCGGCCCTCTGGCACTTGCACGATGCCCAGCTGGACCCGCTTGCGCGCATGGTCCTTCGCGAGGTCCTTCCCCTCGAAGCGGATGGCGCCGCCGCAGGACGGCTGCACGCCGGAGATCGCACGCAGCAGCGTGGTCTTGCCGGCGCCGTTGGCGCCCACCAGGGCGACCAGCTCGCCCTCACCCACGCGAAGGCTGACGCCCGACAGCGCGGGGATGCGGCCGTACCGGCTCTCCAGGCAATCAACCTCGAGCATCGTGCGCTCCTTGCGTTGCAGCGCCAGCCACGGGCGTGTCCTCCATGCCCAGATAGGCCTCGATCACCCGCCGATCGCTGCCCACCTCGGCCGGGGTTCCCTCGGCCAGCTTGCGGCCGTGGTCGAGGACGAACACATGGTCCGACACTTCCATCACCAGCCGCATGTTGTGCTCGACCAGGATCACCGTCGTGCCGTCGGCGGCCAGCCGCTTGATCAGGCCGTCGATCTCGCGCGCCTCGGTGGCGTTCAGCCCCGCAGCGGGTTCGTCGAGCAGCAGCAGCTTCGGCTGCGCTCCGAGGGCACGGGCGATCTCCAGCCGCTTGAGCGCCCCATAAGGCAGGGCGTCGGCCGGAATGTCCTCGCTGCCGGCCAGTCCCACCTGGCGCAGCAGGGCCCGCGCGGCGTCCCGGCACGCAGTCTCGGCACGGACCAGCGCACGGGTCCGCAGCAACGCCGAAAGCAGCGAACAGCGCTCGCGCAGGTGCCGCCCGGTCATCACGTTCTCCAGCGCCGTCATGTTGAAGAACACCTGCAGGTTCTGGAAGGTGCGCCCGATACCGGCGGCGGCGAAGCGGTGCACCGGCTCGCCGCAGAGTTCGCGGCCCGCCAGCCGGATGCTTCCCCGGTCGGGACGGTAAACGCCGCTCAACATGTTGATCAGGCTGGTCTTGCCCGCGCCGTTGGGGCCGATGATGGAATGCACGGCGCCACGCCGCACCTCCAGGCTCAGCTCCTGGATTGCATGGACGCCGCCGAAGGCCTTGGACAGCCCGGTCACGGACAGCAAGGAAACGCCTTGGGGCGGCCCGGCGGCGCTCGTGGCTGCCTCCGCGACCACCAGCGATTCAGCGTGGGCACGATCCCCTGCGGGAAGAACGACATCGTGCCCACCAGCACCGCGCCGAAGACCATCATCTCGTAGTCCTTGAACACGGTCAGCAGCTGAGGCAGCACCGTGAGCACCGCGGCGCCGACCACGGCGCCGAACACCGAGGCCATGCCGCCGAACACGACCATGATCACCAGTTCCACCGAATGCATGAACGAGGCCCTGGCCGGCGTGATGAAGCCCGTGTAATGCGCGGTCAGGGCGCCGGCCAGCGCCGCGAACACGGCCGACAGCACGAAGACCTGCAGCTTGTAGCCCGCGCTGCGAATGCCCAGGGTCTCGGCCGCCACCTCTGAGCCGTGCAGCGCCCGCAGCGCCCGGCCGCTGGGCGACTCGATCAGGTTCAGCGCCAGCCACACGGCCAGCAGCAGCGTGGCCCCGGACAGCCAGTACCAGATGCGCTCGCCCTGCACGGCCCAGCCGAACAGCGCCAGCGGCGGCACCGCCATGCCGTCGGGCCCGCCGGTGATCTTGTCCTCGGTGGCCAGCACGATCGATACGATGACGCCCAGGCCGAGCGTGGCCATGGCCAGGGTGTGGCCCTTCAGGCGCAGCGTCGGGCGGCCCACCACGAAAGCCAGCAGCGCCACTGCCGCACAGGCGATGGGAATGGACAGCCACACGGGCACGCCGTAGCGCGACGCCAGGATCGCGCTGCCGTAGCCGCCCAGCGCGAAGAACCCCGCGTGGCCGAGACTGATCTGTCCGGCGTAGCCGATCAGCAGGTTCAGCCCCACGCACACAATGGCGTTCAGCGCGACCTGGATCGCAACGTCGTACGCATAGTTGTTGGCCAACGCCAGCGGCGCCAGTGCGATCACCGCCGCCAGCGCGAGCGTGCCCCCGCTGCGCGGCCGCGCAGCCCAGTGGCGGGCGCTGACGCCGGCCTCAGACGCGGTCGCTGCGACGGTGGCCAAGGAGGCCTCCAGGCATCAGGAACAGAACGGCAAGGATGACCACGAAAGCGATCGCGTCCTTGTAGGCCGACGAAACGAAACCCGCGCCCAGCCCTTCGAGCAGCCCGAGCACGAGCCCACCGACCACTGCCCCGCCGAAGCTGCCCAGCCCGCCCAGCATCGCCGCGGCGAAGCCCTTGAGCCCGAGCATGATGCCGGTGTCGTAAGACGTGAACGCGATCGGCGCGATCAGCACGCCGGCGACCGCGCCCAGCGC
>JANXVP010000080.1 GCA_025351615.1 Ramlibacter sp.
CACCTCGAGGGCGTACAGCCCGGCACTGCAGCGCACCGTGACCGTCACTCCGCCGCGCTCGGTGAACTTGATCGCATTGCCGACCAGGTTCAGCAGCACCTGCCGCATTCGCGCGGCGTCCGACGTGATTGTCTCAGGCACCGGACCGGCCGCGCCCAGCACCAGCGCAATGCCCTTTTCACGCGCCTTGCCAGACAGCTCGGCGATCACCTGCTGCGCCACCACATGCGGCATGCAGGGCCCGGACTCGAGCTCGATATGGCCAGCCTCGACCTTCGACAGGTCCAGGATGTCGTTGATCAGCGTGAGCAGGTGCCTGCCGCTGCTGTGGATGGTGTCGAGGTAGCGCGAGGATTCGCGTTCGCTCTTGCTGTAACCGCGCTTGAGCAGTTCCGTAAAGCCGAGGATGGCGTTCATCGGCGTGCGGATTTCGTGGCTCATGTTGGCCAGGAAATCGCTCTTGGCGCGATTGGCCGCCTCCGCTTCTTCCTTGGCCAGCCGCAGTTCGACTTTGCTTTCCTGCAGCAAGGTGACGTCTTCCAGGCTGACCAGCACGCCGCCGGCCTTGCCGCCGGTGCTCAGCACCGGCGAGCAATTCACGATGAAGCTGCGCTCCCGTCCGGTGCTGTCGCGCAAGTGCAGGTTGCGGTCGCGTTGCACCACGCCCTCGCGCAGCGCTGCGGCCCAGGGATGAGCGGCTTCTGCCAAGGGCTGCCCCGCGTCGTCCAGCCAGCCGATGGCCGACACCGCGGTCCCCATCAACTGTTCATTGGATTTGCCCAGCAGCTTCACGAACGCCTCGTTGGCGAGCACCACCGCCTGTTTCTGGTCCACCACCAGCAGGCCTTCGGTGAGCGAATCCAAAGCCGACCGCACGCGGCCGGGAATAGCTTGCGACGGGTCCAGGTGGCGGAGCACCCGATTGAGGTACACGTGGAAGCCAAGAAAGCACAGCATGGCGCAAAACGCCAGCAGCGGAATCAGCGGGGTCTGGAGAATGCCGGCCAGGCCGGGCGCCGTCAGCGGCTCAAAGCGCAGTTCGAGCTGCCCCCACGGCTGCGTGCCCGAATAGAGATGGACCATGATCTGCGAATCGCCCGCCGCGGGACTGTCCATCGGCAGCCAGCGGCGGGCATGGTCTCCCGTGGCCAGCACCAGGTGGCCGTCCTGTGAACGCAAGCCGGTCGACAGCAGGCCGGCGTTGCGCTTCTGGATGAAGCGCAACACGTCTTCCAGGCGGCGCGGGTCCGGGCTGCTGAGAATCGCCGTGCCGGCCGCGGCGACCGACTCGGCCAGGGCAACCCGTCCTTCGCGCACTGCGCCAATGCGATCCGGCAGCAGGCCGAAGAACGATGCCGCAAGCAGCACGCTGCTGACGAGCGAGACCAGGCCCATCGAGATATAGGTCCGGGTGCTGAGGAATTTCATCCGAAGCCCCGCAGCGGGTTGCCGCCGCTGTCCGTGATGGCGTCGAGCGCTTCATCGTCTTCCTCGGCTTCGTCGTCGACGCGGGACAGCACAGGCAAGGGGTCGAGCACCCGCCACGCCGGCAGCGCTGACAGGTAGCTGCCCATCAACACGCCGCCGCGAATCAGCCAGAGGACGTACACCAGCGACAAGCCGAGCGAAACGCCTGCCACGGAAATCGTCATGGTCCGGTCGAGGTCCAGTTCTTCCTGCACGTTGGCACGCAGGTCATCGAACTGGCCGGAAAAAGCGGTGGAGCGAAGAGTGCGCTGAAGGTCCTCCACGGTGGCGCCCTCCCCTCGCACGCTCAGGGTGAACCGGGTCGACGCCAGCTCAGGCTGTTCCAGCGGAAGCAATTCAATCCCGCGCACGACGAAGGCGGCGAGTTGGAAGGGACGCAGGGGTTCCGCCGCAGCAACAAGCTGGACTGACGCGATCGACAAAGTGCGCTCAGGCGAAGTGAGCCCGGTGCCCTGGCTGTCGCTGAGGAAGGCAAATGCTTCAGGCGCCGCGCCAAGCACCGTGCGTCCCGCGGTCGTCTGCGCGAAGACCGGAAGCCCCTGATTCCCGGCGACGACGGCAAGGGCGGAACCAGCGTCAGCAGCTTGCGCGGGGGACGGGGCCCGGGCCGTCTGCCCGCTGGCAAGCGGGATGCCCGGCTCGGCCACGAGACCCGTGGACGTCGAGACGGCGGCGGGAGCTGGAGACGCGGTTACAGGCGAGGCGGATGGCGTCGCCGTCGCCGTTGGCGTTGACGCTGGCGCTGGCGCAGATGGCGTCGCTGGCGCTGAAGTTACAGCCGGAGCCGGAGCAGGAGCAGGAGCTGGAACAGGCGCGGTCGCCGGTGCAGG
>JANXVP010000146.1 GCA_025351615.1 Ramlibacter sp.
CGAACTTCAAGATTCCCAAGCGCTGCTTCGTCGTCACCGAACTGCCGCGCAACACCATGGGCAAGGTGCAGAAAAACCTGTTGCGCGAGCAGCACAAGGCGCTCTTCGCCTGATCCCCCCGTTGCGCTGGAGGTTCGCCGCCAGCCGACGCGGGCAATGGAATTTGGATGACTCCGGGCAGGGCGTCGCGAGTCATCCCGCAGCGGTTTTGGCTGAGGTCGTAATCGGTCTGTTCACTTCGACCCCCTGAACAAGGAGGCGTTCGAGGCGATCTGCACGTCGCGCCAGGAGACGTCATCGGAGGTCGTGCGCCAGCTGATCCTGGATTTCCTGGCCACGCACGGGGTCCACTACCAGCCCGAAGGCGAAAAAAAAGCGCCGCGTCCGCCGCTGAGGCCCCTGCGACGGCACCCGCCCGCCTGGATGGCCGAGCCATATTCTGAGACGACTTTTGCCAGTTCCAGGGGCACCCGCCTGCCCGACGTGCCGCCGCGAAGAAGCCGCGCCGCTAGCGGGCGCATGGCTACTTCTGCCGCAGCACGTAGCGCACGAAGCCGTCCGCCGGCGTGAACCGGTCGTAAAGCGAGCGTGCCCGCGCGTTGTCCTCGCGCGTGACCCAGTACAGGCGCGCCCAGCCTTCTGCCCGCATGGCGTTGCGCAGCCACTCGATCAGCGCCTTGCCGATCCCGCGCCGGCGCGCCGACCCCAGCACGAACAGGTCTTCCAGGTAGCACACGGGTTGCAATTCCCAGGTGTTCTCGTGGATCACGCAGTTGGCGAATCCGTACACCTGGCCCTCGACTTCGGCCACGATGCACAGCACGCCGGAGTCCGGGTCGAGGATGCGGCCCCAGGTCCGCGCTGTCACCGCGTCCGCCAGTGCGATGCCGTAAAAATCGCAGTAACCGAGCCACAGTTTTCGCCATGCGGCTTCGTCGGCGGGCACGGCAGGACGGATGAGGGTCTGGGACATGGCGTGATTGTGACGCGGCCTCAGCCGGCCAGCTGGCTGGCGAGCAGCATCGCCGCATGCACCGCCGGACGCTGGGCGCCGTCCTGGATCTGGTGCCGGCAACTGGTCCCGTCGGCCACCACGATCGCGCCCGGATACTTGCGGATCGCCGGCAACAGGCTGAGTTCCGCCATCTGCATCGACACCTCGTAGTGGCTGGCCTCGTAGCCGAAGCTGCCTGCCATCCCGCAACAACTGCTCTCGATCAGCTCCGGCTCGACGCCGGGCACCAGCTTGAGCACGTCGACGATCGGCGACACCGCGCCGAACGCCTTCTGGTGGCAGTGCGCGTGCAGCAGCACCCGCCGGTCCAGGGGCTTCAGCCGCGCCTTCAGCGCGGCTAACCGCCCGGCCCCGGCTTCCCGCGAAAGAAACTCCTCGAACAGCAAGGCCTGCGAGGCAACGGCTTGCGCCGCGGCGCCCAGGCCCATCGACAGCGTCTCGTCCCGTAGCGTCAGCAGGCAGGAGGGCTCGAGGCCGACGATTGCGATGCCTTCTTGCGCAAACGGCAACAGCGCCTGGACCAGCTCGTTCGCCTTGGTCCGCGCTTGCGCGACCATGCCGGCGGACAGGTAGGTGCGGCCGCAGCACAGGTGCTTGCCATCGGAGCGGGCCTTGCTGGCCACATGGACGGTGTAGCCGCCGGCCTGCAACACCCGCAGCGCCGCTGCCGCGTTGGCGGATTCGAAGTAGCCGTTGAAGGTGTCGACGAAGAGCACCACGGATTTCGGGCTCGCCAGCGCTTCTTCGCGGGTGGCGCTGGCGTGCCGCCCATTGAAGAAGTGGGTCGGCTGCCACGCCGGCAGGCTGCGCCGGGCCGAAAAGCCCAGCAGGCTTTCGCCCAGGCGCGCGAGCAGCGGACTCGCGTTGCGCCGGTTCAGCAGGCTGGCGAAGCGAGCCGCCAGGTGCGCGTAGTCGGGCAGCCGGCCCACCAGCTGGTCCTTCAGACTGAAGCCGTGGCGGGCCTTGTAGTGATGCAGGAACTCGATTTTCATCTTCGCCATGTCGACGCCGGTCGGGCAGTCGCGCTTGCAGCCCTTGCAGCTCACGCACAGGTCGAGCGCTGCGCGGACTTCCTCGCTGGCAATTCCATGGGCGCCCAGCTGTCCCGAGAGCGCCAGCCGCAGCGTGTTGGCGCGCCCGCGTGTGAGGTGCTTCTCGTCGCGGGTGACGCGGTAGCTCGGACACATGGTGCCGGCGTCGAACTTGCGGCAGTGGCCGTTGTTGTTGCACATGTCGACCGCCTTGGCGAAGCCGCCGGCCGGGTCGCCGCCGGTACCTGGCGCGGTGACACGCTCGGTCACCGGATCGTTCTGCACGTTCCACGGCGACCAGTCGAGCGCAGGCGCCAGGGGGATCACCCGGTACGACGGGGGGAAACGCATCAGGCGTGTGTCGTCCATCTTCGGGGCGTCGATGATGCGCTGCGGGCTGAGCAGGTTGGCCGGATCGAACAGCTGTTTGATGCGGCGGAACGCTTCGTCGATCTTCGGTCCGAATTGCCATGCGATCCACTCGCCGCGGCACAGCCCGTCGCCATGCTCGCCGCTGTAGGCACCCTTGTGCTTGCGAACCAGCGCCGAGGCTTCTTCGGCAATCGCCCGCATCTTGCCTGCGCCGTCGCGCCGCATGTCCAGGATCGGCCGCACGTGCAGCGTGCCGACCGAGGCATGCGCGTACCAGGTTCCCTTGCTGCCATGCCTGCGGAACACCTCGGTCAGCGACTCGGTGTATTCGGCCAGGTGCTGCAGCGGCACGGCGCAGTCCTCGATGAAACTCACCGGCTTGCCGTCGCCCTTGAGGCTCATCATGATGTTCAGGCCTGCCTTGCGGACCTCCCACAGGTTCTTCTGCGGCGTGTCGTCGACCAGCTTCACGACCGAGCCGGGCAGCCCCAGGTCGCCCATCAGCTCGTCGAGCTGCGCCAGCCTAAGTACCAGCGCGTCCTTGTCCGGGCCGGAAAATTCGACCAGCAGGACCGCATCGGGCGAGCCGATGATGGCGGTGCGCACGACCGGCGCGAAGGCCGGGTTCTCTAGCGCCAGGTCGATCATGGTCCGATCGACCAGCTCCACGGCCGTCAGCGTTCCCCCGGCGCTGCCCACGGCGCCGTCCGATTGCCCGAGCTTGACGATGTGTTGCGCGCAATCCATCGCCTTGTAGAAGGTCGGAAAGTTGACGATGCCCAGCACCTTGGCCCTGGGCAAGTCGCTGAGTTGCAGCGTGAGGGTTTTGGTCAGGGCCAGCGTTCCCTCGCTGCCGACCAGCAAATGCGCCAGGTTGACCGACCCGTCGCCGGTGTAAGGCCGCTCGCTCTGGTTGCGAAAGATGTCGAGGTTGTAGCCGCCGACGCGGCGCAGCACCTTGGGCCAGAGGGCGTCGATCTCCGGCGCCAGATCGGCCGCCATTTGCCGGACCTGCTCACCGATCTGGCGGGCCGCTCCGCTGCTTTGTTCGAAGCGGCCGAAGTCGTGCAGGGCGCCGTCCGCCGTCCACGCCTGCGCGCCGAGCACGTTGTGCACCATGTTGCCGTACGCGATGCTGCGGCTGCCGCAAGAGTTGTTGCCGGCCATTCCACCCAGCGTCGCCTGGGCGCTGGTCGACACGTCCACCGGGTACCACAGGCCGAGTTTTTTCAGGCCCAGGTTCAGGTGGTCCAGCACGATGCCGGGCTCGACCACCGCGCTGCGCTTCTCGGCGTCGAAGCTGACGATGCTGCGAACATGCCTGGAGTGGTCGATCACCAGTCCGGCGCCGACGGTCTGGCCGCACTGGCTGGTGCCGGCGCCACGCGCCACGATCGGCACGCCGAGGTCGCGACAGATGTCGATGGCGATCTTGACCTCCTCGCCGTGGCGCGGCACGAACACGCCAATCGGCGTGACCTGGTAGATCGACGCGTCGGTGGCATAGCGGCCGCGGTCCGCGGCGGAAAACAGCACTTCGCCCTGGGTCTCGGTGGCCAGGCGCTGCGCCAGCCGGCCCGCGACCTCGTTGCTCGCGCTCGCGACAGCCTCATAGGGCTGGAACGAGGCTTCGCGTGTCACCTGCAGGGGCAGCGGCGCATTCATCCCGTGGCCCCGGCGACTTGCGTCGTGCCGTGGCGCAACTGCTCGACCACCACCTCGCGCTTGTTGCCCAGGTGCTCGAGCAGCACCTTGCGCATCGCGCCGGCGTCCCGTTTGCCCAGGGCCTCGATCATGGTGTCGTGTTCGGCCATTGCGTGCTGCCACTTGGCCTCGTCCTGGTTCGAGCGGAAGCGCAGCGCCTGCAGCCGGGCGTTGACCTGGTTGTAAGCGGCGGTGAGCACCGGGTTCTTGGCCGCCGCATTGATGGCGGCGTGGATGCTGGCGTTGAGCCGGTAGTAGCCGGGCAGGTCGCGCCGCGTGTAGGCGGCCAGCATCTCGAAATGCATGGCGCGGATTTCCGCCAGTTCGGCTTCGGTGATGCGCTGCGCGGCGAGCTCGCCAGAAAGGGCTTCGAGCCCCGCCATCACTTCGAAGGTGTTGAGCACGTCGGCTTCGTTGAGCTCCACGGCAATTGCGCCGCGGTTGGGCACCAGCTCGACCAGTCCCTCGGCGGCCAGCATCTTGATGGCTTCGCGCAGGGGCGTGCGCGACACCTGGAGCACTTCAGCCAGTTCGCGCTCGTTGAGTTTGGCGCCCGGAGGAATCTGGTTTTCGACCAGCATCTGGCGCAGCCGCCGGGCAACCTGCTGATGCAGGGATGCGCGCGGGATCGAAAGGATGGCAGCAGTCATCTTTCTATTTTGTATGCAAAACATCGCGGAGTCAAAACCAGATCTCATTGGAGGAAAGATTTGACAAAAGACGTTTGTATGCAAAAATTAGGTGATTGTTTCGGAGACTGATCCAGCATGCTGACACTCGACTTCCATCCGACCGGCCGCCACTTCCTGCAGATTCCCGGTCCCTCGCCGGTGCCCGACCGCATCCTGCGGGCGATGAGCCTGCCGACCATCGACCACCGCGGTCCGGAGTTCGGCGCGCTGGGCCTGCGGGTGCTCGCCGGCATGCGGAAGATCTTCCAGACCCGCCACCCCGTCATCATTTATCCGGCGTCGGGCACAGGGGCCTGGGAAGCGTCGCTGTGCAACGTGCTGTCGCCCGGCGACCACGTGCTGATGTACGAGACCGGTCACTTCGCGTCGCTCTGGATCAAGATGGCGGCGCGGCTGGGGCTGAAGACCGACGTGATCGGACTGCCTGGCGCGGAGAACTGGCGTCGGGGCGTGCAGGCCCATCTCGTCGAAGAGCGTCTGAAGGCCGACACGCAGCATGCGATCAAGGCCGTCTGCGTGGTGCACAACGAAACCTCCACCGGCGTGACCAGCAACATCGCCGCCGTGCGCAAGGCGATCGATGCGGCGAAGCATCCGGCACTGCTGATGGTCGATTCGATTTCCGGGCTGGCATGCGCCGATTACAGGCATGACGAGTGGGGCGTGGACGTCACCATCAGCGGTTCGCAGAAGGGCTTGATGCTGCCACCGGGCATCAGCTTCAACGCTGTGTCGCCGAAGGCCATCGCCGCCAGTCAGACGGCCACGTTGCCCAAGGCCTTCTGGGCCTGGGACGAGATGATCGAGATGAACAAGACGGGTTTCTTCCCGTACACGCCGAATACCAACCTGCTGTACGGACTGGCCGAAGCCTGCGACATGCTGCTGGAACCGCAGCATGGCGGCTTGCCGGCGGTGTTCGCGCGGCATCAGCGCTGGGGCGAGGGCGTGCGGGCTGCGGTCAAGGCCTGGGGCCTGGAGATCCAGTGCGCCGATCCGGCCGTGTACTCGCCGGTGCTGACCGGCGTCGTGATGCCGGAGGGTGTTGATGCCGACGCGGTGCGCAAACTGATCTACGACCGCTTCGACTGTTCGCTCGGCACCGGCCTGGGCAAGGTGAAGGGCAGGATGTTCCGCATCGGCCACCTGGGCGACTGCAACGACCTGACGCTGATGGGTGCGCTGTCGGGCTGCGAGATGGGCCTCAAGCTGTCCGGCGTCAAGCTTGCAGGCTCCGGCGTGGCTGCCGCGATGGATTATTTCGCCGGCCACCCGTCGCGCATGCCGCTGCAGATGGCGGCGTAAATCCAATGAACCCGCCGCCGCCATGCCCAACGCCCCGCCCGCCGGACCCATCGGAGTCGGTCGCCGGCGAAGAAGATCCGGGCGCCTCGCTCGACCTGCCGCCGGCGCCGCCCGAGCGGTCACCGCCGAGCGGCACGGCCAGCATGTGCCCACGCTGCGGCGGCAGCGGCAAACTGGCCGCCGGCACCTGCCCACAGTGCCACGGCAGGGGCAAGATCACTCCCTGAACCCGCGGGCGTCAGCCGGCCGTGTACTAGCACCACCATCGGCGCCAATGGCGGCGTTGACGCGCGGCATGACTTCTTCGGCCATCAGCTGCATCGAGCGCCGGGCCAGCACCGGATCGATCCAGTCGTGGCAGGCGTACAGCAGGGTGCCGAAGTCGCCCACCTGCTCGCGAAAGGCCAGCAACTGGTCCACCACGCTGTCCACGCTGCCGGCGATCACCAATTTTCTGGTCAGGTAGTCCGGCGTGATGTCGCTGTCAGGCTGGCTCTGGTCCGACTTGAACAGGTTCGAGCGGCCGCCGCCGACCAGTTTGCGCGCCAGCTGCTTGAAGTAGAAGCTGTACGGCCCTTCGCTGCTGCGCCCGTAGCGCTGCGCCACCTGCTCGTCGTCGGCCACGAAGATCGACTTGGCGACTCGCCATTCGGCTGGCGCAGCCTGCGCGCCGACCGCGGTCCGGCCCTCGACGTACTTGGGCCAGTGGGTCCTGACCCACTCGGGCAGCAGGAAGTTCGCCGAGATCGGCTGCCAGCCTCGCTTGGCCATTTCGGTCACGCCTTGCGAGAACGGCGCCACCGCGGTGCCAACGATGCGCGGGTGCGGACGCTGATAGGGCTTGAGGATGGCGCCCTGGCCGATCTCCAGGATCGAGGTCTTCATGGTCGACACCTTGAAGTACTCGCCTTGCAGGTCGTAGGGCGCGTCGCCGGCCCAGATGTCGAGCACCATGTTGATGCTCTCGACGAACATCGCATTGCGGTTCTTGTCGAAGGTGCCGAATGCCTCGGCATCCGACATCAGTCCGCCCGGGCTGATGCCCATGATGAAGCGGCCCTTGAGGATGTGGTCGAGCATGGCCACCTGCGCCGCCACCGCGGCCGGGTGGGCGTTGGGCAGGTTGATGGTGCCGCTCCCCAGCACGATGTTCTTCGTGTCGTGCGCCAGGCTGGCCAGGAACATCAGGCAGGAGGTGACGTTCTCGGACAGGTCGGTGACGTGTTCGCCGACGAAGGCTTCGCAGTACCCCAGGCGGTCGGCCAGCAGGATGGCTTCGCGGTCTTCCGCCAGGGTGTCGGTCGCAATGCGGCCGGGGGGATGCAGCGGCATCATGAAGGTGCCGAGTTTCATGGTCGATTCTCCGGAAGGATTGGGAATGGGCCGCCCGCGTCGGCCGGCGGCGCGCCCAGCCGCTGCGACAGCGTGGCCGCGCACTCGCGCATGCGGGTCACCAGCGGGCTTGGTTCGCTGATGTCGAGGCGGTCCGAGGCGCCGATCGCTGTCAGCGCCAGCACCATCGAACCCGACTGGTCGAACACCGGCACGCTGATCGCGCTGATGCTGGTGCAGTACAGGTCGGCGAAGGCGTTGCTGCCGACCAGCCGGACGATGCCGCTGGCGCGAATGCCGGCTAGTTGCGTTGCCACGTCGCGGGCCTGCGCAGCGTCCGTATCGCGGGCCAGTTCGGACTGGATCAGCGGAGCGGTGACCTCCGGCGGCAGCCAGGCGGCGAATGCCAGGCCGGTGGCCGAGGTGAGGACCGGCAGCACCAGACCCGTCTGCAGGTTCCTGCTGATCGGCTGGGACGAGTCTTCCCAGCGCACGATGGTCGGTCCCTGGTTGCCCCAGACACCCAGGCCCAGGGTCTCGTCGAGTTCGTCGGACAGTCCGACCAGCGCCCGCGTCGCCAGCCGCACTGCCTGCAGCCGCGCGATGTTGGCGCCACCCTCGGCCGGCGAGGGGCCAATGTCGTGCGGCTGCGCCACCAGGTAGCGGCCACCGCCGAACACCAGTGGCTGCCGGCCGGTGCGTTCGATGCGTTCGACCTCACCCAGAAAGATCATGTGGTCGCCGCCGGGGAAGCTGCTGATCCGGCGGCACTCGAGATACGCCGAGCATCCGCCGAGCAAAGGTACGCCGCCGAGCCCGGGCCGCGTAGAGCAGCCGGCGAACTTTTCGGCGCCGCCGCGTGAAAAACGTTGCGAGATTTCGACCTGGTCGTCGGCCAGGATGTTCACCACGAAACGCTCGCCATCGCGGAACACCGGATGGCTGGGCGCCTTCAGCGACTGGCTCCACAGGATCAGCGGCGGGTCGAGCGACACCGAGCTGAAGGAGTTGGCGGTCAGCCCGTGCGGCTTGCCGTGCGCATCCAGCGTGGTGATCACCGTCACGCCGGTGACGAACGAGCCCAGCGCCTGGCGCAGCTCGCGCGAGTCGAAGGCCTGCAGGTTTGCGCTCACTGGCTTCAACCTTCCACGGCTTCGATGGCGCCGGAGCGGGCGGAGCGGAAGATCGCTTCCAGCGCGCTGATGTTGGCGATCATCTGGTCGCGCGGGACCGGATAGGGCCTGCGCCCCAGGGCCGCGTCGGCGAAGGCTTCCAGGTTGTGCAGTACCGCCGGCGCCGGCGCCATCTCGACCGCGACCGCGGGGCCACCCCGCAGGCACGTCGTCAAGGTCCAGCCCTCGGGCGCCTCGGGATGGGTCTTGTCGCGCACCTCGGCCCAGCCCTTGGATCCGTACACGGCGAGCGTCCGGCGAACGGTGTCGCCAGGATGGCGCTGATCAAGGCGTGGCCGCCGCCCCGGAAGGTGACAAGCGCGGCCAGGGTGTCGCCGTTGGTCAGCCCGCTGCCAAGTTGCGCGACGCGCGTCAACACGTTCGCCGCCGGGCCGAAGACGCCGATCGACAGGTCCAGCAGGTGGATGCCCGTGGCGGTCATGGGGCCGGCGGGCGCTTCGGTGCCCGACAGCCGCCAGTTGTCGCTGGCCAGCGACAGGAACTTGTCCTGGCTGAAGTTGGCCTCCACCTGCAGCGGCGTGCCGAGCGCGCCCGACTGCAACAGCCGCATCAGTTCGACGATCGGAGGTTCGAAGCGCTTCTCGTGGCCCACGGCGAGCGCCACGCCGGCCTCGGTCACCGCGGCGACGGCGCGCAGCACGTCAACCCTCGTCATCGACAGCGGCTTCTCGCAGAACACATGCTTGCCGGCCCGCGCCGCGGCGACGATCTGGTCGGTGTGCTGGGTGTGCGGCGTGCACAGCACCACGCCCTGCACCTGGGGATCGGCCAGGACGTCCTCGAACTTGGGGGAGAAAGCGAGCTGGCGCTGGGCGGCGAATTGCGCCGCCTGCGGGCTGACGTCCGCCACCCGCACCAGGCGCAGCCGGTCGCTCCGGCCGGCCAGATCGACGATCGTGCGGCCCCACCAGCCCAGGCCGACAACGGCGATGGTCAACATCCGGTCGTCAGAATTTGATCTTCAGCAGGCGGGCGGCATTGCCACCGGCGACCAGGTCGCGCGAGGCGCGGGGCAGCCGCTTGATCTGCTTCAGCAGGCCCAGCGGATCGTCCTCGCCCATGTCGTACGGGTAATCTGTGCCCAGCACCACGTGATCGGCGCCGAAGCGGTCGATCAGGCGCTTGAGCATTTCGGGGTCGAACGTGATGGAGTCGAAATAAAACTTCTCCAGGTAAGACGAGGGCTTGCGCTTGATCACGGTGCGGCAGTCGGCGCGCGCGCTCCAGGCGTGGTCCATCCGGGCCCAGTAATGGGCGATGAACCCGCCGCCGTGCGCGACCAGCACCTTGAGTTTGGGATAGCGCGCCATCACGCCGTCGAAGATCAGGTGCGACACCGCCACCGTCGATTCGAGCGGGTTGCCGATCACGTTGTTGAAGTAGTGGTTGGTCAGCCGGTCGGCCTGCGTGTAGCCCAGGGGATGCATGAAGATCAGGACTCCGAGCTCCTCGCAGCGGGCGAAGAACTTGTCCAGCTTGAGGCTGGGGTCGGTGAGGTTCTTGCCGTTGACGTTGGTGCAGATTTCCACGCCGCGCATGCCCAGCGACTTGACGCAGTAGTCCAGCTCGCGGATCGCCAGCTGCGAATCCTGCAGCGGCACGGTGCCCAGGCCGACGAAGCGGTCCGGCATGTCGGCGGCCAGCTTGGCGATGCCGTGGTTCACGTCGCGCGACAGCTCGGCGCCGTAGTCGGGCTCGGTGAAATAGAAGAAGTGATAGGGCGCCGGGCACACGGCCTGGACGTCCACGCCCATCCGGTCCATGTCGGCCAGCCGCTCGGTGACGCCGGTGAGCTTGGGCGCCCGGGTCTTCATCTGCTTGACGTTGGTTTCGCGCGTGAGTTCGTTGGCGAAGGTGACGGTGGGGTCGTACTGGGCCGCGTTGAGGTGCGCGGTCTTGGCATTTACCTCGGGGTTGAGGTAATGGCAATGCAGGTCGACCACCTTGGCTTTGCCGCTGCGGCTCCTGGCCACCGGGCGAGCGGCTGCCTTTGCCGTCGTTGTCGAGACTCGGGCTGCGGCGGACCGCATCTGGCCATGCTGGTGGCGCGGGTCGGTGCAGGCTGGCGAACAGGTGTAGAACAAGGCGTCTCCTTCGTTGTGCGGTTTGTTTATCTTAAGATAACTTAGCGTCATATCGCGTCAAGGAGACAAACATGCAGATCGGGATTGCCGGCACCGGCAAGATGGGCACGGCCATCGCGCGGCGGCTGCTGGCTTCGGGCCATCAGGTGAGCGTGTGGAACCGCACCGCCGAGCGCGCCCAGCCGCTGCTCAAGGAAGGCGTTTCCTGGGCCGCCACGCCCGCGGCCCTGGCCGGCGACGTGCTCACGGTGATCACGATGCTGACCGACGAGGCGGCGCTGGAGGACGTGTACTTCGCTGCGCAGGGCCTGCTCGCCGGCGCCACCGCCGGGCATCTGTTTATCGACATGAGCACCGTGCGGCCCGCCAAGCAACAGGCGGTGGGCGCCCGGGTGCGGGCCAGCGGGGCGAGTTACCTCGAATGTCCAGTCGGCGGCAGCGTCGGGCCGGCGCAGCAGGGCAAGCTGCTGGGGTTCGTCGGCGGCGCGACGCAGGATCTGGAGCGCGCGCGCGGCCTGCTCGAATTGCTGTGCCGGCGGGTCGAGCACGTCGGCGAGCTGGGCGCCGGGGCCACGGTGAAACTGGCCATCAACCTGCCGCTGATGGTGTACTGGCAGACGCTGTCGGAGGCGCTGTCGTTGCTGCAGCCGCTGGGCCTGGACCCGGCGCGGGTGATCGACATCCTGTCGGACACCTCGGGCGGACCGAACATGCTCAAGACCAGAGGGCCAATGATCGCCCAGGCGCTGGCCGGCGATGCCAGCGGGCCGGTGAGCGTGAACGTGGCGACGATGCGCAAGGACCTGCATTCGATGCTGGACCAGGCCGCGCTGCAGAATTTCCGGTTGCCACTGGCGCAACTCACGCTGCAGAACTTCGAGCAGGCTGGCGCGGCCGGGCTCGATGCCGCGGACTGCACGCAGTTGCCGGTCTGGTGGCTGGGCGGCGCCGGCAAGGCTTAGGTATGCACTGAAAACCGCCAGACTCCCCGTCACGACGGCTTGCGCGGGGTCGCATCCGCCACGGCATCGAGCAGGTTGCGGATGGTCCGCTCCTCGATGTTGCGGGTGATGAAGACCAGCCGGGTGTCGGTGTCCGCGCTTGGCCAGCGGTC
>JANXVP010000194.1 GCA_025351615.1 Ramlibacter sp.
AGCAGGGGAGAGCGCGTCACTTCCGTCGGGCTGTCTGAGAGCTTGATGGGGTTGCCCACGGTCAGGTACTTGCCCCGGGTGGGATGCTCGACTTCGACAATGGTTCCGGTCGCCCGCAGGGCGGGCTCACGCGCGATTTCCTTCATCGACAGGATCGGGCCACAGGGAATGTCGTATTTGTTGAGGATTTCCATGGCCTCGAACTTGGTCTTGGTCATGGTCCATTGCTCGATGCGCCGGAAGATCGGCTTCAGGTGCAGCAGACGCGCCGCCGGTGTGGCGTACGCCTCGTCGCCGATCCAGTCTTCCTGGCCGATGACCCGGCACACGTCGTCCCAGACGCCGCTCTGCGTGATGAAGTAGATGTAGGCGTTGGGGTCGGTTTCCCAGCCCTTGCACTTGAGCACCGAGCCGGGCTGGCCGCCGCCCGACGCGTTGCCCGAGCGCGGCACCGCATCGCCGAACTTGCCGTCCGGGTACTGCGGATATTCGTGCATGGTGTGGGTTCGCTCCAGCCGCTGCTGGTCGCGCAGCTTGACCCGGCACAGGTTGAGCACCGCGTCCTGCATCGGCGCCAGCACCTTCTGGCCGCGGCCGGTGGTGTTGCGCTGGTAGAGCGCGGCCACGATGCCTAGCGCCAGGTGCAGCCCGGTGCCGCTGTCGCCGATCTGCGCACCCGTGACCAGGGGCGGACCGTCTTCGAAACCGGTGGTCGAGGCCGCACCGCCGGCACACTGCGCCACGTTTTCGTAGACCTTGAGGTTTTCATACGGTCCCGGGCCGAAGCCCTTCACCGACGCGACGATCATGCGCGGATTGATCGCCTGGATATGCTCCCAGGTGATGCCCATGCGGTCGAGCGCACCCGGCGCGAAGTTCTCGACCAGCACATCGCATTGCCTGATCAGCGCATCCAGAACTTCCTTGCCCTTGGCCTTCTTGGTGTCCAGCGTGATCGAGCGCTTGTTGTGGTTGAGCATCGTGAAATACAGGCTGTCCACGCCGGGGATGTCCTGCAACTGCGCCCGGGTGGCATCGCCTTCGCCGACCCGTTCGACCTTGATCACGTCGGCGCCGAACCAGGCCAGCAGCTGGGTGCAGGTCGGGCCCGACTGGACATGGGTGAAGTCGAGGATACGAACCCCGTCTAAGGCTTTGCTCATGAAAAATCCCGGTGAGTGAAACGCTGCCGCGATATTACCCACGCTCGTTGGGCCGCGCGCGCCTCAAGGCTTGCCGGCGCCGGCGGCCTGCTCCAGTTCCATCAGCCGCTTGCGCAGCGCGCGGTCCTCGGCGAAGCGTGCCGACTCGTCGCGCATCACGGCGACGATGGCCGAGATCTTGCCGTCGGCCGTGTGCAGCATGGCGACGGTGAAGGCGATCGACAGCGTGTGGCCGTCCTTGTGCATGGCCGGAACCCGCAGTACGTCGTTGCCGTACTTGGTCTTGCCGGTCTCCATCGTCTTGTGATAGCCGTCCCAGTGCCGCTGCTGCTGGCGCTGGGGAATGATGATGTCCAGCGACTTGCCCATCGCCTCGGCCTCCGTGTGGCCGAACATGCGCTCGGCGGCTGGATTCCACAGCGTGATGGCGCCTGCGGGATCGGCTGCGACCACCGCATCGCCGATGGCGCCCACGAGTTCCTTGAAATCGATCGTTGATTGCATCAATGCTCCTTCGCTTCGAAACCGGCACTGGAAACAAAGACGGCGCCCAATCTGAACGCCGTCTCAGGTGAAATTGGGCGTCAAGCCCTGGTCGTCAGACCACCTCTTTGGCGTGCATCTCGGCGACTTGCGCCTTGGTGTAGCCCAGTTCGGCCAGCACTTCGTCCGAGTGCTCGCCCAGCAGCGGAGAGCCGGTGATTTCGGGCTTCATGTCCGAGAACTTGATCGGGCTGCCGACCGTGAGGTAGCTGCCGCGGGTCTTGTGCTGGACTTCGGTGATCGTGCCGCTGGCGCGCAGCGACTCGTCGTTCAGGATTTCCTTCATCGTCAGTACCGGCGCGCAGGGGATGTCGAACTTGCGCAGCACGTCCACCGCTTCGAACTTGGTCTTGTCCTTGAGCCAGTTCTCGATCGTCGCGAAGATCTCGTCGATGTGCGGCTGGCGGGCCTTGGGCGTGGTGTACGCCGGGTCGGTCTTCCACTCGGGCTTGCCGATCGCGTCGCAGATCGGCGCCCAGGCGTGGCCCTGCACCGTGAAATAAATGTAGGCGTTGGGGTCGGTCTCCCAGCCCTTGCACTTCAGGATCCAGCCCGGCTGGCCGCCGCCGCCGGCATTGCCGCCGCGCGGGACCACCTTGTCCTTGAAGGCTTCCATCTCGTGCGGGTACTGCGGGTATTCCTCCAGGAAGCCCTGGCGGTCCAGGCGCTGCTGGTCGCGCAGCTTGACCCGGCACAGGTTGATCACGCTGTCCTGCATCGCCACGGCCACCTTCTGGCCCTTGCCGGTCTGCTGGCGGCCGATGATGGCCGTCAGGATGCCGATGGCCAGGTGCATGCCGGTGTTGGTGTCGCCCAGGGCGGCGGCGGAGATGGTGGGCACTGCGTTCTCGCCCTTCCACCAGCCGGTGGCGGAGGCGGCGCCGCCGGCGCACTGCGCGACGTTCTCGTACACCTTCAGGTCTTCGTAGTGGTGGCCCTCGGAGAAGCCCTTGACCGAAGCCAGGATCATCTTGGGGTTCAGTTCCTGGATGCGGGCCCAGGTGAAGCCCATTCGGTCCAGTGCGCCAGGGCCGAAGTTCTCGACCATCACGTCGGATTCGCGGATCAGCTTCTCAAGAACTTCCTTGCCCATCGGCTTCTTGGTGTCCAGCGTCAGCGAGCGCTTGTTGCTGTTGAGCATCGTGAAGTACAGCGCGTCCACGCCCGGAATGTCCTGCAGCTGGGTGCGGGTGACGTCGCCGGAGCCGGGGCGCTCGACCTTGATCACGTCCGCGCCGAACCATGCCAGCAGCTGGGTGCAGGCCGGGCCGGCCTGCACGTGCGTGAAGTCGATGATCTTGATACCTGCAAGTGGCTTGTTGCTCATTGGATTTCCTTGGGGTTGCTGGGATTATTTCTTTTTGGCCGCGCTTTGCGGATTCAGGCTGGTGATGCGACCGCTTTCCGTGCCCGCCGTCTCGTCGATGATCGCGTTGATCAGCGTTGGCTTGCCGGACTTGACCGCCTCAGTGAGCGCCTTCTCCAGCTCCGCCGGGTTGTTGGCGATGACGCCCACGCCGCCGAAGGCCTGCATCATCATTTCGTACTTCGCGCC
>JANXVP010000206.1 GCA_025351615.1 Ramlibacter sp.
CCAGATTCGCCACCAGCGGGCCGCCTTTCTCCCCGGAGCGCTGCTCCAGTTCGTCGAGGAAGCCCTCGACCGACGAGATGTCGGCGAAGCGGTACCAGCGTTCGCTGTTCAGGCGCAGCTCGCCGGCGGTTTGCGGCCCCCGCAGCAGCAGCAGTCCAAGCAGGACGGCGGATTGCTCGGGCACGCCGACGCCGCGCTGGAAGTTGTGCTCCCAGCGGGTGACGCGGCTGCCGCTGGACTCGAACACCAGCGCCTGGCCCTTCAGCCCCTCCAGCGCTTCCACGGCCTGGGCGTCGCTGATGTTCATCAGCGGGTCACGGCTGGATTTCTGGTTGCAGCCCAGCACCAGCGAGTTCAGCGTCAGCGGATAGCTGTCGGGCACGGTGCGGGCTTTTTCCATCAGCGTGCCAAGCACGCGGGCCTCGACGGCGGAAAGCGGGGTCAGCGCCATGACAGGGATAATTGGTGGGTGAAAAACATCGTCATCCTGATCTCCGGCGGCGGCTCCAACATGGCGGCCATTGTGCGCGTTGCCCAACGCGACAACTGGCGCGAGACGCTCGGCGCCCAGGTGTCGGCGGTGCTCAGCAACCGGGCGGATGCCGGCGGTCTGCAATTGGCGCGCGAGCAGAACATCGCTACCGGAGTCGTTGACCACAAGGCCTATGCCAGCCGCGAAGCCTTCGACGCGGCACTGGCGCAGGCGATCGACTGGCAGCAACCGGCGCTGGTCGTGCTGGCGGGCTTCATGCGGATCCTGACGCCACACTTCGTCTCGCGGTACACCGGCCGGCTGGTCAACATCCACCCTTCGCTGCTGCCGGCTTTCCCCGGCCTGCACACCCACCAGCGCGCCATCGATGCAGGTTGCACGGTGGCGGGCGTGACGGTGCACCAGGTGACTTCCGAACTCGACCACGGTCCGATCCTGGACCAGGCAGTGGTGCCGGTGCTGCCCGGCGACACGGCGCAGGCGCTGGCGGCCCGGATTCTCAGCCAGGAGCACCTGATCTATCCGCGGGCCATCGCACGGCTGCTGCGCGGCCTCTAGGGCCTGTTCACACTATTTCCGGGGGACGCGTTGCTCGTCAAAAAGGTCATGCGCAAGGCGCGAAACGCAGCCGGGGTCGCCCCCCGGCAAGGATTCGTAACGAGGCGCATGGCCTTTTTGGCCGCAACCCCGCAGGGGAACGGGCCCAATCGGGCGCCACTCATCGTTCCCCGCCTTGCCCGCATGTCGATGCGGGCTGCGGCGGGCGCCTCGATTGACACCCGATTGAGCGCGTTCGCGCCCCCGGAAATAGTGTGAACAGGCCCTAGTCAGGCGACGCCGCCGAACAGGGACTCGTGGCCTTTTTCGCTTTCGATGCGCAGGAAGCGCGGCTGGCGCACGCCGTCGATCACGACCTCCTCGTTGAACATCGCTGCTGGCCGCACCCAGAGTCCGTACTCGCCGTACAGCGCGCGGTACAGCGTCATCGGCTCCAGCGTCTCGCTGTGGCGCACGCTGCCCAGCACTTCATACAGCATGCCCTTGTAGTGGCGGTAGCGGCCGGGCGGCGTTTCGACCAGTGGCGGCAGGTCATCGGTCATGGAGAATCCGGGGTGGATGGGACAATCGGTCCATGCATCCTAAAGCCCTGCTCGACGCCTGTGCCGAACTCGTCGCGCTCACCCTGAAATTCGACCATCCCGCCGACTCCATCGTGTCGCGCTACTTCCGCGACCACCGCTCCCTCGGGCCGCGGGAGCGCGCCACCCTGGCCGAGACGGTTTATACGGTGCTGCGCAAGAAGCTGCTGTTCGACCACTTCGCGCCGTCCGGCAGCGGCCCGAAGGAGCGGCGGCTTGCCATCCTCGGTTTTCACGGTCCGCGCGACTTCCTCATGAGCGCCCTGAGCGACCAGGAAAAGAACTGGCTGGGCCAGATCGACACGGTCAAACCCGCCGACCTGATGGAGCGGCACCGGCACAATCTGCCGGAATGGCTGGTGCAACCGCTCAAGGAGCAGTTGCGCGACGAATTCTGGCCGTTGGTGGAGGCGCTGAACCAGCCGGCGCCGCTGGACCTGCGGGTCAATACGCTCAACGACAAGCGCCCCGAGGTGCAGCAGGAGCTCAAGACTGCCGGCATCAAGTCAACCATCACGCCGTATTCGCCCTGGGGGCTGCGGCTGCAGGACAAGCCGCAGCTGGCCAAGGTGGATGCGTTCGCCCGCGGCGCGATCGAAGTCCAGGACGAGGGCTCGCAGCTGCTGGCCTTGCTGCTGGACGCCAAACGCGGCGAGATGGTGGTCGACTTCTGCGCCGGGGCGGGCGGCAAGACGCTGGCCATCGGCGCGACCATGCGCAACACCGGGCGGCTCTACGCGTTCGACACCGCGGCGCACAGGCTCGACGCGCTCAAGCCGCGGCTGGCCCGCAGCGGCCTGTCGAACGTGCATCCGGCCGCGATCGCGCACGAGCGGGACGACCGGGTCAAGCGGCTGGCCGGCAAGATCGACCGGGTGCTGGTGGACGCGCCGTGCTCTGGCCTGGGCACCCTGCGTCGCAATCCGGATCTCAAGTGGCGGCAGTCGCCGCAATCGGTTGCGGAAATGACCGTCAAGCAGGCGGCGATCCTGCAAAGCGCCGCTCGCCTGCTCAAGCCGGGCGGGCGGCTGGTGTACGCCACCTGCAGCATCCTGCCGCAGGAAAACGAGGCGATCGCGCAGGCTTTCAGCGCGGCGAATGGGGAGTTCACCCCACTTCCCATTGGCGACATCCTGTCCAATCTGAAGGTCGAGGCGGCAGCGAGTCTTTGCAGCGGCGGGACGACCGGGCAGGAGTACCTGCGGCTCTGGCCGCATCGGCATGCGACAGACGGATTTTTTGCCGCTGCGTGGGAGCGAAGCAGCCAATAAAAAGTCACGTTGCAGACCCCAAATCCGGATGTCTGTGCTTATTCACAGCTTGAATTGGAACCCCGCGCCGTAAAATGGGTCGTACCAACAAGGGCCATCCGATGGCCTGCTTTTTTTTGAGAGAAACAATTCTTCTATGTTGCTTCCCGATTGGGCCGTTTTGAACGCGGCGATTGACTGGCTTGGAAACGGTCTGTGGAACCTGTCCTGGTGGCAGGTCATCCTGTACACGCTGGTCACCACGCACATCACGATCGCCGCTGTCACGATCTACCTGCACCGCACCCAGACCCACAAGGCCATGGAGCTGGGGCCGATCCCGTCCCATTTCTTCCGTTTCTGGCTTTGGTTGGCCACCGGCATGGTGACCAAGGAATGGGTTGCGATCCACCGCAAGCACCACGCCAAGTGCGAGACCGTGGACGACCCGCACAGCCCGCAGGTCAAGGGCATCGACGAGGTGTTCTGGCGCGGGGCCGAGCTGTATCGCCGCGAATCCAGGAACATGGACACCATGGAGCGCTACGGCACCGGCACGCCGGACGACTGGATCGAGCGCAACCTCTACACCCGCTATAGCTGGCAAGGCGTCGGCCTGATGCTGATCATCAATGTGGTGCTGTTCGGCATGGCCGGCCTCGCCGTGTGGGCCGTGCAGATGTTGTGGATCCCGATCACAGCGGCCGGCATCATCAATGGCATCGGCCATTACTGGGGCTACCGCAACTTCGAGGCGCCGGACGCCAGCCGCAACATCTCGCCCTGGGGCGTGCTGATCGGCGGCGAAGAGCTGCACAACAACCACCACACCTACCCGACCGCAGCCAAGTTCTCGGTGAAGAAGTACGAATTCGACATCGGCTGGCTCTATATCCAGATGATGAGCGCCATCGGCTGGGCCAAGGTCAAGAAGGTTCCGCCCAAGCTGCTACTCGGAGCGATCAAGCCAGTTGCCGACGAAAAGACGCTGGAGGCGCTGATCGCCAATCGCTACGAGGTGATGGCGCGGTATGCCCGCGAAATGCGACGTGCCTGCAAGACCGAGATCGAGCAGCTCAAGGCCAGGCGGGGCGATCTGGCCCTGCTCAAGGCGGCGAAGCGCTGGCTGCACCGCGACGATGACAAGGTGCCCGCTGCTGCCCGTCTCCATGTGGAGCAGGCCCGCGCCGCCCACCCGGTGCTCGACAAGATGGTGACCATGCGCGAAGAGCTGCGCCAGCTCTGGCTCAGCACCAACCTGTCGCGCGAGCAGCTCGCGATCAACCTGCAATCCTGGTGCCGCCGTGCCGAGGAAAGCGGGATTGCCCAGCTCCAGCAGTTTTCGATGAAGCTGCGCGCCGCCCACGCATAAGGGGCGTAGCGTCATTGCGGGCGTGACCGGCGGTTGACGCGCCGGTTCAATCCTTCAGGTCGGCCGGTACCTTGCCGCCATTGGCGGCCAGCTTGTTCATCACCTGCTTGTGCAGCCACAGGTTCATCTCGGCCGAACCGTCCTTGGCGCCGGTGTAGCCCAGCTCCGTCGCCAGGTCCTTGCGCTCCTGCAGGCTGCTGTCCAGATCCAGCAGCTTCATCAGGTCGACGATCGACGTGCGCCAGTTGAGTTTCTGCGGATTGTTCGCGGCCAGGCCATTGAGAACCGCCTCGACATCGACCTGTTGGGCGGCGACTCCGGCGGCCGCCGCGGCAGCAGCTCCGGGGGCGTCTGCGGCCACGGCGGGCGTGCCGGCCGAT
>JANXVP010000258.1 GCA_025351615.1 Ramlibacter sp.
AACCCCGCGGTCACCGCGTTCGCTGCGATGCTGGCCACGCTCAAGCAAGCGTCACGCTGACGCTCGGCCGTCCGCAGGTGAGCCAGGCGCGCTCAGGTCATTTCCAGCGGATGAAGGTCGAGTTTCTGTTGCGGGCAGCGTCGGACCGCGGTGCCGGGCCGCGGCGGGCCCAATGCGGACGCCCTGGGTCCCCGCCTCCGCGGGGATGACGGGACCTACCCCGGCTTTCCCCCTACACTTCCTCTGCTCGGACCCATCGCGGCTTACCCGCCGCAAGGGGTCCATCCATCAAACAACCGTCGACACAATCGGCGTGGAGTGAGACAGCATGAGTGAACAACAAGCGCAATCCGCCCTGCGCCTGCACGTCCCCGAGCCCTCCGGCCGCCCCAGCTGCGAGACCGATTTCTCCTACCTGCATCTTTCCCCCGTTGGCGCCGTGCGACGGCCGCCTGCGAAGGGCACACCCTTCGACATCGCTGACGGCGCCAATGGCCGAATCTACGTGCTGCGCCGAGCCGACGGCGTGCAGGTCGGCCAGTTCGGCCGCACCGGCTGCATGGCCGGCAAGTTCAAGTGGATTCACAACCTCGCCATCGACGGCGAGGGTAATCTCTGCACGTCGGAGGGGGGTTCGGGCGGCGCATCCAGAAGTTTGTGCGGACTGGCGGCGGGTTTTGATCTGGCGCGACGCCTGCCGTCGCCAGCAGCGCTCGCGGGGCTCTGCCTTGCCTATCCGACCAGCACCGCCGGGCCCCGTCCCACAGCCACACGCTGACCCACCGTGACGATCGCGCCGGAATCGTGACCTTGCCCCGGTAACGAAGCGGCATCGCCGCCGAGGTGGAAGCGGGACACGCGCTCGAGCAGCGCCGCGGCCTCGTCCCGCATCGACTCGGTCGCTGCTGAGGCTTCCTCGACGAGCGCGGCGTTCTGCTGCACGACGTGCTCCATCTGGGTCATGGCGTCGTTCACCTGGCCGATGCCCTGGCTCTGCTCCTGGCTGGCCACGGCGATCTCGCCGACCAGCTCGGTCACCTGCCGCACCGAGCTCACGATTTCCTGCATGGTCTCGCTGGCGGCGTGCACCAGGCGCGTGCCGTCGTTGACCTTGCTGACCGAGTCGGCGATCAGGGTCTTGATCTCCTTGGCCGCCGCAGCGCTGCGGTGCGCCAGGCTGCGTACTTCAGCCGCCACCACTGCGAAGCCGCGGCCTTCCTCGCCGGCGCGCGCTGCTTCGACGGCGGCATTCAGCGCGAGGATGTTGGTCTGGAAGGCGATGGAGTCGATCATCCCGGTAATGTCGGCGATGCGGCGCGACGCGTCGGAGATGCCGTTCATCGTGTCGATCACCTGCCGCACCACGGCGCCGCCCTTGCTCGCCACATCCGACGCACCCAGCGCCAGGTTGCTGGCCTGCCGCGCGTTCTGCGCGTTCTGCGATACGGTGGCCGTGAGCTGCTCCAGCGCGCTGGCCGTTTCTTCCAGCGTGCTGGCCTGTTCCTCTGTGCGCTGCGACAGGTCGCGGTTGCCCCGCGCGATTTGGTCGCTGGTGTGCGCCACAGTGTGCGCGCCGCCCGAGACGTCGGCCACCACGCTGCGCAGGTTCTGCGTCATCTCCCCGAGAGCGGCCATGAGCTGGCCGGTTTCTTCGTGCCCGCCGTCTTGCACCGTCACCGTGAGGTCGCCCTCGGCGACGCGCCTGGCCACGGCCACCGCTTCGACGATCGGCCGGGTGATCGAGCGGGCCACCGCGACGCCGAACAATCCGATCAGCAACAGCAAGGTGCCCATCGCCGCCAGCGCCACCAGCAGGGCAAGGTTCTGCGCTGCCAGGCGCTCGTCGAGCATCAGCTGCAGTTCGGCCATGGCGGCTTCGGCGAGGTTGAACTGGGCGTCGATGGCGCGGTCCAGGGCCTGCGTCAACACCTGCGGGGTGGCGGTCGGCGCGGCTGCACGCAGGACCTCGGCGTCCAGCAGCGCCAGCGCCTGGGCGGTCGCGTCCTGGCTCGCCTGTGCGGCGCCCGCCAGCTTCGCCTTCAGGCGCGCATTGGAGACCAGCGGCTTGCCCAGCATGTCGGCCACGTGCATGTCGAACATGCGTGCGGTTTGCGCCAGCGCGCGGATCATCGCCTGCGCCGCCGGGTCGGCTTGTCCGCTGGCCAGGTAGGCGGCCCCGTGCAGCCTGGCCGCATCGAGCGAAACGGTCACTGTCGGCAGATAGGTCAGCGTCGCGGTGATCAGGTGGTTCGAGTCGGTGTCCACATCCGAATTGAGGCGGAAGTAATCGCTGAGGGAACGGAGGATGGCGAGTTGGTCGTTCACCAGCGTCGCGTATTGCGCCTGGAGCGCGGGCGTGGTCCCGGGCGTCGTCGCGCGACTGGCTTTCAGGCGTGCCCACGCGGCAGCAGTGCTTTTCCATTTCGAAGCCAGTTCGGCGTCGCTGACGCCGCTGCCCACCAGCGCGGTGAACTTTTCGACCTCGCGATCGGCCTGCTGTGTGCCGGCGCTGCCGGTCGCAGCGTCGGCAAGGGCGCCGTGCTGCTGCGTCCGGTGGATCACGCGCAGCAGCGTCATGGCCGGTTCGATGCCGGCCTGCTCCTCCTGGACGGCGCCCAGTGTGTCGCTGGCCTGGCGGACAAAGAAGACGAAGGGCGTCAGGAACAGTAAGGCGCCGACAAAACCAAGCAGCGCGAATTTTTCGCCGAGGCCGAAGTTGCGTAGAACGGACATGGTGTGACCTGTGCTCAGGAGGCGGTCGGGCGCATCGGGGCCTCGACGCGCTGGAAGAATTGGTGGATCGCCAGGATCGCGGCGATGCCGAGCGCCAGCGCGGTGACAAGCATCGGAAGCTGCTGCGCGCTGACCACGCCGAAGCCGCGCGGCAGCTTGCCCCTGTAGGCGGTGGTGCAGATCAGGTCGGCGGCCGACATGCCGGTGTAGTGCATGGCACACACCGCCACGCCCATCACCAGCGCTGCCACGATACGTAGCGTCCAGGTGTTCGTGTGGAACGCCAGCCAGAGCGCGGCGATGGCGGCCACGATCGCGATCGCGATCGACAGCAGCACCAGGCCGTACGACCACTGGAAGTAGCCGCCGAAGCGCATGCCGTACAGGCCCAGGTAGTGCATCACGCAGACGCCGAGCCCCAGCACCGCGCCGGCCGTGACCACGCGGGTGGTGGTCGTGTGCTTGGCCACGAAATAGATCGCGAGCGAGGTCGCGCCGACGGCGGCCAGCAGCGAGACCAGCGTTTCGGTGATCGAATAGCCGATCGTCAGATCCGAGCGCAGCGCCAGCATCCCGACGAAATGCATCGACCAGACGCCGATGCCGCCCAGCGCGGCTCCTGCCGTCAGCAGGTGGAAGCCGCTGATCGACCCGTCGCGCCGCACCACGTGGCGGGCAGCGGTCAAGGCCAGGAAGGAGCCCACCACAGAGATGAGGTAAGAGAGGGCCACGTACTCGCCGTCGAGGTTGGTGGTTACAACTGAGTTCATTTGGAATGTACTCCTAGACTGATTGGAATTATTACAACTGTATCGTATCGTTACTTAAACTGATGTGGTTGTCGGCGCGGCCTGTGTGGGTGGCGGGGGCGTGACTTTGTGCGCAGATCCAGCGGTAAAAGGAGGCGTATGGGCCAGGAGATCCATGTCGGAACACCGTGCCCCGTCGTCAGCTCTGCACCGCAGGCGACTCCCGGACAGCAAGCCTCCCTTTGCTCCTAAACTCGATCTGTCCGGAGCCGCCATGGCTTACCCGCCACAGCGGGCTCCTTTCATCAACAATCGTCGAAACAATCGGCGTGGAGTGAGACAAGCATGAGTGAACAAGCGCAACCCGCACTGCGTCTGCACGTGCCGGAGCCCTCCGGGCGACCCGGCTGCGAAACCGATTTCTCCTACCTCCATCTTTCCCCCGCGGGCGCCGTGCGACGGCCGCCGGTGGACAGCGCGCCCTTCGACACCGCCG
>JANXVP010000279.1 GCA_025351615.1 Ramlibacter sp.
AGCGCCTTCGCGCTGCTGCTGTTCATCGCCCCGCTGGTGTTCACAAGCTCGCTCAGCCAGACCATGCTCAGCCAGATGGGCATCGCCATCATCGTCTGCCTGTCGTACAACATGCTGCTGGGGCAGGGTGGCATGCTCAGCTTCGGCCACGCGGTCTATTCGGGAATGGGTTCGTTCCTGGCGATTCACACGCTGAACCTGGTGACGGGGGGGCTGCCGCTGCCGGTCAGCCTGATCCCGGTCGTCGGCGGCCTGTCCGCCATGCTGGTCGCAGTGGTCCTGGGCTGGGTTACGACCAAAAAGGCGGCCACGCCCTTCGCCATGATCACGCTGGGCATCGGCGAACTGGTGTGGGCGATGGCGCTGATGTTTCCGGAATTCTTCGGCGGGGAGGGCGGCATTTCGGGCAACCGGGTGGTCGGTCCCAAGCCGTTGGGCATCAGTTTCGGGCCGCAGATCCAGCTGTATTACCTGATTGCCTTGTACACCTTCATCTGCACCGCACTGATGTACGCCTTCACCCGTACACCCCTGGGACGGATGCTGAACGCGGTGCGCGACAATCCGGAGCGGGTGGAGTTTGTCGGCTACGACACCCAGCGGGTGCGCTACATCTCGTTCGTCATCGCCGCTTTCTTCGCCGGAATTTCCGGCGGGCTCGCGGCCCTGAATTTCGAGATCGTCACCTCCGAGGTGGTCAGCGGCCCACGCTCGGGAGCCTACCTGCTGTTCACCTTCCTGGGCGGCGCCACCTTTTTCTTCGGTCCCATCATCGGCGCCATCCTGATGGTCCTGGCTTTCGTGCTGCTGTCGGAACTGACCAAGGCCTGGCTGCTCTACCTGGGGCTGGTGTTCCTGTTCATGGTGATGTACGCCCCGGGGGGCATCGCCAGCCTGATCATGATGAACCTGCGCATCGCCTCGTTCGGCCGCCTCAGGCAATTGTGGGTCAGCTATCTGGCGCTCGCCGTCACCGCGCTGATCGTGCTGCTGGGCGCCGCGGCGATGATCGAGATGGTCTACCACCTCCAGCTCAACGCCGCCTTGGGGCCGCAGCTGCGATTTCTCGGCGCAACGCTGGATGCCAAAGGCGTGAACAGCTGGTTCGGGTCTGCCTTCGTGATGCTGACCGGCCTGGGATTGTTCGAGCTGGCGCGACGGCACTTCGTGCGCCAGTGGGGCGAGATCCAGGAGTTCATCGAAAAGGAAATGAAGCGCAAGGAAGCCTTGTGATGGACGACGAAACGAACGCCCCCTCGGGGGGCAGTGCAGCGGCGCCAGCCGCAAACGTGGGGGCCACCTACGCCCTTGAATTGAAGGACTTGCGCAAGAGTTTCGGCAAGACCGAGATCATCCGCGGCGCCAGCCTGGCCGTGAACACCGGCGAGCGGATCGCGGTGATCGGCCCGAACGGCGCCGGCAAGTCGACCCTCTTCAACCTGATTTCCGGCCGCTTCGCTCCTACCAGCGGAGAAGTGCTGCTGAACGGGCATCGCATCGACGGCAAGAAGCCGTTCGAGATCAACCGGCTGGGCTTGTCGCGCAGCTTCCAGATCACCAACATCTTCCCCAAGCTCAGCGTGTTCGAGAATCTGCGCTGCGGCGTGCTCTGGAGCCTGGGCTACAGGTACACCTTCCTGAAGTTCCTGGCCGGCCTCGACGACGCGAACGAGCGTGCAGTGGAATTGATGGAGATGATCAAGCTGGACAAGAAGCGCGACGTGCTGGCAGTCAATCTGACCTATGCCGAGCAACGGGCCCTGGAGATCGGCATCACGATCGCCGGTGGGGCCAATGTGATCCTGCTGGACGAACCCACGGCCGGCATGAGCAAGAGCGAGACCCGTCGCTTCATCGAACTGATCAAGAGCGTCACGGTGGGCAAGACCCTGCTGACGGTGGAACATGACATGGGCGTCGTGTTCGGGCTGGCCGACCGGATCGCGGTGGTGGTGTACGGCGAGGTGATCGCCTACGACCAGCCCGAAGCCGTGCGCGCCAACCAGCGCGTGCAGGAAGCCTACCTGGGCTCCCATGTCGCTGATGCGCAGGTGAACCGATGACCATGCTGAAGATCGAAAATCTGCATGCGTTCTATGGCAAGAGCCATGTGCTGCACGGCGTCCATTTCGACGTGCAGGCCGGCGAGATCGTCGCGCTGCTGGGACGCAACGGATCGGGACGCTCGACCACCGCCAAGGCCATCATGGGCATGGTCGACTGCACCGGTTCGATCGACTGGAAAGGGCAGCAGACGCTCGGCAGGAAGGCCTATGAGATCGCGCATCTGGGCATCGGCTACGTGCCGGAAAACCGCGACATCTTCCCCAAGCTGACGGTGCACCAGAACCTGATGCTGGGACAGAAAGGCAAGGCCGCCGCGAGGAATGCGCGCTGGTCCTTCGACGACATGTACCGGATGTTCCCCCGCCTCAAGGAGCGCCAGCACACGGAAGCCGGCGTGCTCTCCGGCGGCGAACAGCAGATGCTGACGCTGTGCCGCACGCTGATGGGCGACCCCGACCTGATCATCATCGATGAGCCGACCGAAGGCCTGGCGCCCAAGATCGTCGAACTGGTCGGCGAATACCTCAGGAAGCTCAAGGAGCGGGGCGTGTCGGTGCTCCTGATCGAGCAGAAGCTGACCATCGCGATGGCGATTTCCGACCGCGCCCTGGTGATGGGGCATGGCAGCATCGTTTTCCAGGGCACGCCGGACACGCTGCGCGCGGACGCCTACACCCGCAAGGAGTGGCTCGAAGTCTGAGCGGCTGACCTGGGCAAAGTCCCGACCGTGACAAACCGTTCGCGGCAGCGCAACATAATGCTTTTACAATCATAAAAGAACGACCGTTCTTTTATCTTCCCGGAGACCACAGCATGACGGCTGACTACAAAGTTCACGGCGATGTCGCCGTGATCACCATGAACAACCCACCCGTCAACGGGCTGGGCCATGCGACCCGCGTCGGCCTCACCGACGGCCTGGCCAAGGCCAACGGCGACGCGTCGGTCAAGGCGATCGTGATCGCCGGCGCTGGCAAGGCGTTCTCCGGCGGCGCCGATATCAAGGAATTCGGCTCGCCCAAGGCGCTGGCCGAACCCAACCTGCTGTCGGTCATCCTTGCGCTGGAAAACTCGTCCAAGCCGGTGGTCGCCGCGCTGCATTCGATCGCCATGGGCGGCGGCCTCGAGCTGGCGCTCGGTTGCCACTACCGCATTGCCGCCCCGGGCACCAGCGTAGCCCTGCCGGAAGTCAAACTGGGACTGATTCCCGGCGCCGGAGGCACCCAGCGCCTGCCGCGCGTGCTGGGCGTGGAAACCGCGCTGAACATGATCGTGAGCGGCGAGCCGGTCAAGAGCGAGCTGCTGGCGCAGCAACCCGGCCAGAAGCTGTTCGACCGGATGGCCTCGTCGCCCGAGGCGCTGGACGAAGAAGCGCTCGCCTATGCGCGCTCGGTGGCGGATGCGCGTCCCTTGCCCCTGGTTCGCAACCTGCCCTGCAAGCACCCGCAGGGCGACGCGTATTTCCAATTCGCCCGCAATATGGTCAAGGGCATGGCGAAGAACTTCCCGGCGCCGGTCAAATGCGTCGACGCTGTGGAAGCCGCCACGCGCAAGAAGTTCGACGAGGGCATGGCCATTGAGCGGGAGATCTTCACCGCTCTCATGTTCACGCCGGAATCGCGCGCGCTGCGGCATCTGTTCATGGCCGAGCGCGCGGCGTCCAAGATCCCGGACGTGGCGCCAGACACGCCGAAACGACCGATCAAGTCGGTCGCCGTGATCGGTGCCGGCACCATGGGCGGCGGCATCGCGATGAACTTCCTGAATGCCGGCCTCGCGGTGAAGATCCTGGAGATGAAGCAGGACGCCCTGGACCGCGGCATCGCCACGATCCGCAAGAATTACGAATCGCAGGTCAAGCGGGGCAAGCTCAAGCAGGACAAGTACGACCAGCG